>CAJWSQ010000049.1 GCA_913045895.1 uncultured Flavobacteriales bacterium
CCATATTGACAATGAAAGAGCATCGCAAAAGCAGTCCATGAAGAGCAAAGAAGATAATATGAATCAGCTGACAGTACATAGGATGAAGGATGACCTGAGAGACCAGAGAAATCAGAATGCGGCAAGAAGCGCAGTCGGCAATGGCCTGCAGAAATAGACTGAGGTGTTTCATCAAGTAGACCACTCGGCGTACACCAAGTATCCTCCGACTCATGAAGTCCAACACTTTCAAAATCTGAGCCATACCTTCAACAATAAGGTTGTCGATTCGTTGCAAAAGCATTTCTAGCTGAGGAAGAAGAGCCAGCCTCAAGCGAGAGGAGAGAGATCAGTCTTAACGTCAGCCATGAACAATTGGAACGCCGCTGTAACTGCTCGGAATGAGAATGATCAGGCTAGCTTTGAAACCTTCAACAATTTCAGACATCATCTTGAACACTTGCCAAGAATCTGTTGTCTTGATCTCGTTCCAACTTTTGTTGGCGAAAGCGCTTTTTACTTTGTCTTCTTTCATGCTTGATGAGCTTCAATTGCTTGTCGAACACTACCGTATTTGAGTAAATCTGCACGAGCATCTTCTTCAGAAAGGTGGGGTAGTGCTTCGCAAATCATACGTGTTCCGCGTTCAATCAACTTGGTGTTTGAAAGCTGCATGTCTACCATACGATTTCCTTGAACTCGTCCTAATTTAATCATCACAGAAGTAGAAATCATATTCAAAACCAACTTCTGAGCAGTGCCAGCTTTCATGCGTGTACTTCCAGTAACAAACTCAGGCCCTACAACTACTTCAACTGGATAATCAGATGCTGCAGCTAGAGGAGAATTGGTATTGCACGTAATGCAACCCGTTTGAATATCGTTTTCGCGACATTGATCTAAGGCTCCAATAACGTATGGAGTGGTGCCTGATGCTGCAATGCCAATGACAAAATCTGCAGAAGTAATGTTGTGTTCTTGCAGGTCTTTCCAACCGAGTAAACGGTCGTCTTCTGCAAATTCTACGGCTTTGCGAATGGCTTGATCGCCACCGGCAATCAAACCAATCACTAAGTCATGAGATACGCCAAACGTGGGCGGACATTCAGAGGCATCAACAATGCCTAATCGTCCGCTTGTGCCGGCTCCAATATAAAATAGTCGTCCACCAGCAAGCATGTGATCAACCACTGCATCAACTAATTTTTCAATAGCTGGAATACTTTTCTGAACCGCTAACGGCACAGTTTGATCTTCTTGGTTGATCTTATTCAGCAACTCTTGCGTGCTGAGAGTTTCCAGTGATTGATGACTGGATTCTTGCTCGGTTGTTCTGGTAAACGCCATGTGTTTTTATCAATGATAATAATCAGGATATTGCTCTGGATTTGCTTCGCTCATCACAGCATAAGCAGCATCTACGATATCATCAACCGATGGTTTAGAGAAGTAATCTCCATCTGTACCATATGCCGGACGATGTGCTTTAGAAGTTAAAGTAACCGGTTTAGAATCTAGATTGTAATAACCGTTTTCACCTTCTAAAACTTGCTGCAAAATGTAAGCTGATGCTCCACCAGGAACGTCTTCATCAACCACCATCAAACGATTTGTTTTTTCTAAACTTGCTTGTATGGTTTGAGTTAAATCGAATGGCAATAACGTTTGCACATCAATTACCTCAATGTTGATTCCTAATTCTTTCAATTGTTCAGCTGCTTCAACAGCCATACGAACCATTGATCCGTAAGTAACAAGAGTGATATCAGTTCCTTCAGTCATTACTTCTGGGTGACCTAAAGCAACACTGAAATCGCCCATATTTGCTGGAACATTTTCTTTTAATCGATATCCATTCAATGACTCAATTACCAAAGCAGGATCATCACCTTTTAAAAGAGTATTGTACATACCCGCTGCTTGAACCATGTTGCGAGGAACACAAACATGAATACCGCGTATGCTGTTGATGATCATTCCCATTGGAGAGCCTGAGTGCCAAATACCTTCTAAACGATGTCCACGGGTACGAACAATTAATGGTGCTTTTTGACCACCTTTTGTTCTATGATGCAACGTAGCTAAATCATCGCTCATGATTTGGATGGCGTACAACAAGTAGTCTAGATATTGGATTTCAGCAATCGGACGTAATCCACGCATTGCCATACCAATTCCAGAACCTAGAATGGTTGCTTCGCGAATACCTGTATCGCTAACACGAACCTCGCCATATTTAGCTTGAAGTCCTTCTAAACTTTGGTTTACACCGCCAATTTTACCTGAGTCTTCACCAAAGATTACAACCTCTGGATACTTTTCTAAAATACGATCGAAGTTATCTCTCAATATCTCGCGACCATCTTTTTGCTCATCTGTAAATACGGGATGAATAGCTGCAGCTTTCAACGGGCTCATTGCACTTTCAGAGTACAAATGCGAGCTATATCTATCGCTGTTTAAAGCGTTGTTTTGCTCCAACCAAGTTTGAAGTGCCGCTTTGGTGTTGGTGTTGCTATTTCGCAAAGTGCGAAGTGCTTTTTTAGCTGCGTTGTAAAGTTCTTTTCTTCCAGACTCAGAAATGCCAGAAACAGAACTCGCAATATCTTGAAGCGATTCTTCAGCAAACAAGATGTCTGCTAATTGCTTTTGCTCTTCTTTTATAGGCTCTTGGAAAGCTGTCCATGCTGCTTTTTTAGCATCGCGAACTTCTTTTTTAGCCTCTTTTGCCAAAGCATCTAATTCTTCTTCAGTAGCGATTTCTTTTTTCAAAATCCACTGACGAAGCTGAGCAATACAATCATATTCTGTTTCCCATTCTAAACGCTCTTTTGATTTGTAGCGCTCATGCGAACCAGATGTTGAGTGACCTTGCGGTTGCGTTACTTCCTCAACATGAACTAAAACTGGGATGTGTTTTTCACGTGCAATTTCTGCTGCTTTTTCATAAGTCAAGCACAAATGCGCATAATCCCAAGCTTTGGTTTTGAGGATTTCGTAACCGTTGGTGTTGTTATCTTTTTGAAAGCCCTTAAGAGCTTCAGAAATACTTTCTTTAATGGTTTGATGGCGTTTTTCTACTGAAATTCCATAGCCATCATCCCAAACAGACATAACCATAGGAACTTGAAGAACACCAGCGGCATTCATAGTTTCCCAGAAAAGGCCTTCACTCGTTGACGCGTCTCCAATCGAGCCGAAAGCAATCTCATTTCCGTTATCTGTGAATTTTTTGAAAGACTCTAATTTCTTTAATTCAGGATGGTTGCGATACACTTTTGATGCATGTGCTAAACCTAGCAAACGAGGCATTTGACCAGCCGTAGGGCTGATGTCTGCTGAGGCATTTTTTTGCAACATCAAGTTTTTCCAATTCCCTGCATCGTCTAGCGATCTGGTAGCATAGTGTCCGTTCATTTGTCGGCCACCTGAAGCTGGCTCAGCTTCTATGTCAGTATGAGCATAAAGCTGCGCAAAAAAGGCTTGTACATTAAGCAAACCCAATGCTAACATCCAGGTTTGATCACGGTAATATCCAGATCTGAAATCACCGTCCTGAAATTGCTTAGCCAAAGCTATTTGAGCTACTTCTTTACCATCGCCAAATATGCCGAATTTAGCTTTACCGGTCAGTACTTCTCTTCGTCCAAGTAAGCTGGCTTCTCTACTGAGGTGAGCTAGTTTGAAATCTGCTAAAATTTCACTTTTTAACTCTTGTTGAGAAATCACCTCAGTGTCTGCGTTTTTTTGTTCTAGTTCTGCCATAAATTTCAAAGATTCGTAGACCTTATATAAGGTGCTGCAAAGGTAAGAAAATAACACATTTTTCCATTCAGAGCTTAGCGGTTGGTGCTCTGAGCATTAGCATAAGCAGGGCAGTAGAAGCGGGGATCCATTCCGCCATTTTTGAAACATGATATAAACGTAATACACAGTTCATGTGTGTGTTGGCCGGAGTATCTCATTCTCGATAAATTGTACTCGTATGCGTATCCAATTTTCCAACGTTCTAAGATACGGACCTGAAAGCCAGCTATTGCAGCATCTTGAATTCGATAACCAAGAGTTGCAGCAAAAAGATCATCGTAATCCCAAGTAACTTGCATATCAACAGATGGAGGGAAATAGCCATCGTAGCGCAACTGCAATGAGGGAATGATGTGGTAATAATCGTAATAGGTAAATCTTTTTGTGGCGGATACAAGCACCATTGTATTCATATCCGCAGGTGTGCCGTATTGATTTCCAAATGAACTGGCTTCTCGTTTAAATAAATTGTGAATACTTACTCCTACAGAAAAGGATTGGGTGTAATAAGCAAATCCAGGAGAGATGATTGGGAAAAAATAAACGGGTCTACGTTCTTCAAATGCTGGATCATTTGGATCCATCAACCGAACACCAGATTCATCGTAATTTGTTCTTTTTAAGTTGACGAATGTGCCAAAACTAACAGCTGCATGTTCTTGAACTTTAAGGTGATAAGCATAAGCTAAAGAAAGGTCGAGTGTGTGGATGTCAGCGTATTGATCGTCAATGATTTGTCCACCGAAACCATGCCATCCGTTTTTAAAGGAATTAAGTCCTTCGCTATTCGTTCCTTTATGGATTGAGATGCTTGAAGAATAAATGGCTTGCTCTATAGTTTGCCATTGATTGTGATGAAACCCTGCAAGTGAGTAACAAGGCTTGGTTCCTGCGAAAGCCGCATTTTGGATGAATGGTTCCATGTAGTGCTGAGTCATTTGAAACCCAACCTGACTGTAGCTCATCTGGTAGCTAAAAAACACCCATATGATGAAAATCCAATGTTTCATCTTACCAGTGTTATTATTCCATCAATCAAAGCATCTGTTTCAGATCTACCAAGTGGAAAGATTTGGAAAATATAATTTCCAGAAGGTAATTCTGCTCCTGAGTTTGATTTACCTTCCCACGGAGTGTATGTGCCTTCAGATGAGTAAACTACCGTGCCGTATCTATTCCTGATTTGTATAAAAGCATCAGGATAATCGTCCAGTTCTTCAATAACCCAAGTATCGTTTAAACCATCTCCATTGGGAGATATTCCGGTGAAAACATCAAAACAGAGATCTTTAATTGTAATCCGTTCTCTCAATGAACATCCTTTACTGTCTTCAATGTAAATGATGTTGTTTCCATCTCGAATGTTATCAGTGCCTAACTGGTTATTGGTGTAAATTTCTAAAGGTTCGATTCCACCTGATATTTGGGTGAATTGAATGGACCCTTCGGCACCGCATGTTTTGTTTGTGATGGTGTATAAGAGAATAATTGGAGGGCTTTGCACTAATTCGGCATCAGTATTAGCAGTATTTCCATTGAAGCCAACAGCTTCAATGTGATAAGTGCCAGTGTCATTCGGAATGTAGAAGCTATCAGAAGTAAATGGGCCAGATTCGTAGGAATATAGAATTGGTTTTTGCAGGCTAGGAATACTGTCAATTCTGATAATAGGAAATTCGTTATAACACCATTGAGTGGTGAAATGAATTTGTTGAGTAAAAGATACTAGTGGTAGTAGAGCCCAAATGAGGCTGACTAGTATTCTCATGTACTGATTCTTCTTGGGCAAAAATAGTAAAAGGCCGGATTAGACTAATCCGACCTTTTATAACGTATGCTTAACATTTTTACAGATAAGGACATTTTTTCACTGAAAAGCACACGGTTCTGGATCTAACAAACGCTAGTTAATTGATTCATCCAGTTCTGATTCTTCATTAGATTGTTCAACAAAATGTTTATTAGACAAACCCTCAGGTGTCATGGTCCAATAATGGTTGATCATATCTAGATCATATGTATTGGTTGTGTTTTTAATATCATAGATGATGTCTTCCAAGCCTTGCTCCAAATAAACCGTTGTTCCTTCTGGAATTTTAACCAAAATTCTAACGTTTTGATTTCTCCATTTAAATTGATCTTGGAATGAGAAAATCGGATCAAAAGCAACGGTGTTGCCTGTTTGTGTATAGTTGTAAAAAATACTTTCAGCTCTGCTTCTTGATGATTCAACATCTTTACCTCTGGCTGATTTCTTCACTTCTATAACAGATGAATCTACGTTTGATTTAATCACATCTAATTCAATATCACCAGATGAAATCAAGCCTGAAGTTGGATCGTAATTGAAGCTGTTTCCATTTACTGAAGGAAAAGGGTTTACATTAACGTCTTCGTAAACCTGATTGTTGATCGTTAGGTAAATGGTGTCAGCTGGATTTTTAACGGGCTCAATAGATCTGACTGTTTGAGATTTGGTAAATTCATTTGCAGTAATTATTCCGCTGTATAAACTGGCAATTAAACCGATAACCCATAAACCAAATAAGCTCCAACCAAAGCCACGCGGTAGGTTTTTTACATTGGTTAACAAAGACACTCCGCCATATAGAATCCCGATTACAGGAACAATTGCCAATAAAAATCCACCTAAAATTAATAGGTACGCATCTGAGTTATCAATGAATACCAAAGAGGTTAAATCGCTTAGTGATATATCGTACGTATCACCAATGTGTATGAAAGAGGTGCCGCTGATAATTGCGATGATAACAATCATAAGGATGAATGAAGTGAAACCACCAGCGAATACTAAAATAATACCAACAATTTTGGTTATGCCTTTAATAATGAGTTTGAAAAGTTGGAGTAGAAAGTTTCCAATGCGTTCAATTGCCGAGCTTAAAGAAGAACCGATTTTGTCGTAAGATCCATCCTTTTTAAGGTTTTCATTCACGTTCTTCAGTTCCTCTTCCACGCGCTTTCCCAGGCTAGAAATGTTAATGGGTTCTCCTTTCATTTCTAATTTTTCACTGGCAGTTTTAGCTGCAGGAATGATTATCCACAGAATGATGTACAGCATGAATCCTGTGCCGTAAACAAACATGGCTATGGCTAAGATCAACCTTATCCAAACAGGGTCTATACCGAAATAATAACCAACACCAGAACACACCCCGCCAACTACTGAATTGTCTGTATCTCTATACAAGCGTTTTTTAAATCCGCCAGATTGAGTATTTGATTCTGATTTATGATTACTACTTGTGTGAGTTTCCTCAGCCTGAAAAGGCTCTTCATCCATATAGTCTTCAGGTTTTCCCATCTGACCAATCACTTCGTTAACGTCAATCAAAGTGACAACACTGCGGGTAGTGCCTAGTTTTTCAGTTAAAAGCTCAGCAATTCTACCTTCAATATCTGTAAGGATTTCTTCGTTACCCTCTGAGTTTTTAAAATATATGCGAAGCTTTTCTAAGTATTCATGAAGCACTTGGTAGGCGTCTTCATCAATAACAAAAGCAATTCCGCTTAAATTAATATTAACTGTCTTTTTCATTTGTCCTTATCGTTTGGGTTAGATCTAGCTATTTTAACTGCATTTTCAAGTTCTATCCAAGTGTTATGTAGTTCGTTTAAGAATTGATGTCCGTCATCAGTTAGGCTGTAGTATTTTCTAGGTGGCCCGCTTTTAGATTCTTCCCATCTGTATGTTAAAACCCCAGCGTTTTTTAAGCGGGTTAAAAGAGGATAGAGTGTGCCTTCAACCACTATGAGTTTAGCTTCTTTCAATCGCTCAATAATATCAGATGGATACATCTCTTCATTATTGAGGAACGATAGAATGCAGTACTCTAAAACCCCTTTACGCATTTGCGCTTTGGCATTCTCAACCTTCATTATTCATCCTCGTTTTTTGTCAAAATCATATCTCCTTCTAAACTGATTAGGAAAGATGATCCTCCTGGTCTTTTCAGGTAAAAGAGTAGTTCTGAAATGTTTTTCCCTTTGGTGTCAGTAAACATGTAGAAATGACCTTCGTTGTCTTTTTCAGATTGCAACTGATGAAATTCTTTTATCAGTATTGTTTCTACTCGATCAGCATTCTTTGGAAAGTCATCTCCGATTACTGTAAATGTGATTTTCTTGAAATCTCCTTCTACGTTTTCGAGCTTTTCATTGATGTCGAAATCTAAATCAATGCCGTCTAGCATCGATTTGCTAAAAGACATGGTAGTTACATCATCCATTTGGTCGATTGCATCATAAAGATCATCGTGTTTAGATGATTGAACGTTTGTGCTCATTAAGATGAGTGAGCTGAAAAGTGTAACTAATAATTGCATGACTAGTAATTTTGTTTGACAAAGATATATCTTAAAGAAGGTACTTTGCAATACATAGTACCTTAAAAATTATAAATGGTAATATTCTGATGTGAGTGGAGTTGAGGAGAAAAGAATGTGTGAAGAATTGTTTGGGCATAAAAAAAGGGCTCGTGTGACGGCACGAACCCTATTACTCTCGGAGCAAAAAAATATAGTGTGAAACTATCTAACCTGAGAACTAAAGTATCATAGGTTATTTAGTTTAACGATGACAAAAAGATTTACGGTTGTAAAATTTGAGTAAGTGGTGCTTAATTCAATTTATATGGCACAGCCATTTGAAATTTAGGGATGTTTACCCGAATGGTTTTTCCAGTTAATAGGTTTTTCATGATGTAAACACCATACATGTGTCCAAACTCGCACCTTAAATCGCAAGCAGATTCGTAAGCGTGATTGTTGTTTGGCTCTATTATAGGTTGTTGACCAACTACGCCATCGCCCTTAACTTCTCTTTTATTACCTAAAGAGTCGTTAATATACCAGTGGCGCTTTATAAGCTGAACAGGTTCAGCTGATTTGTTTTCTATTACTATGTGATAACTGAATATAAAGAGTTGTTGATCCGGATTGGAGTAATCCGGTCTGTATGTACTCTCAACAGACACCTTTATACCATGTGTTATACTTGAAACCAAATCGTTTATCTTTTTTGAAATACCTCAGAGTGGAAACCAATCAACCGATCATAAAATTCACTATTCTTTCTATGATATACAAGGAATAGATATTCGTTTTCTGTATCAGAGTGATTTCCTTCGAAAAAGGTTGCATCACCAATTGGATTACCATCTTTTACATAAATATACATGTAATTGTAGTAACCCTGCTTCAAAAATGCACTTGTGTTATAGCTTCTGTAATATTCGTCATACTCTAGTTTAAATTCAGGCAGTATTTGCCAATTGGTAAACTCACCATATAAATAAACACTAGCGTTAACCAGAGGAGCGGGGTGTGGTAAACTAAAATGCACCTTTACATATTGCGCATCAATTGTTGTGCTATCTCTTCTTTCAGATCTGTGAATTAAATATCTACCGTTGATGTCGCCATAGTTTACATATTGCTTGGTAGACCTATTAATATCATCTGTAAGATATACATTAAAGGTATCGCGTTCTGTTTTGGTAATTCTAGTTGTTAGTGCTCTATATGTAAGGTCACGTGTATCAAAAAAGCGAAACTCATTGAGCCCGTTAAATAAGTTCTCGTTGTCGAAGTCGTATGTAAGCATGTTTGATTTTACAAAAACAGGTTGCAATTCATCTTTTTGATTGTCTGATCGGTTGTTTTGCTTGATAACCACAGAAAGGTTGGTGTATGGATTATTGATTTGGTATTCTATAGGTATAATGTCGAAATCAATTTCATGGTGTGTTAAACGGTATCTGCCTTGAGTGGCTTGCTTCATTCTAGTATCAATAGAAATAGCATTGCGCTCTGTTATGTAAAACCTTCTTGTGATTACAACCTCACCTGTAGCGTAATTTTTAATGATGAGTAAGTAATTACCCGACTTGGTTAATTGTATTCTGTCGTTCGGGAAATGAAGGTCGTAGTGTACGTATCGTTGACGAGCTATTCTAGAAAAAGCCCATTCACGAATCATATCGTCCATAGGGCCTGTTTGAAAATCGAAAATAGAGAGGTCGCTCGGAGTCCAGTCTTTGTTGCAGTGAATAAACTGATAGCCGTAATCTTTAACCTCGCCATACAAGTCATCAAAAGAGAGGTGAAGTTGCTGCGTATCGTTGTTGAGCGTTAGCACAGGGTATGAATTAGAAAATCCATCTCGGTATAGCTTTACCGATTTGATGTTCGGGTCATAGGTAAAATCTTCGTATTTCATGTGATTTTGATCATATTCAAAATCGCCAGCATACGAGCTAAAACTTAAAAAGAGGTTAAATAGTAAGAATGAAGCTGTTGAAAGGAGTAATGCGGAGTTAGAAAAGTGTTTTTTTAAATAGAACATAATCAGTTTGTTACGGCAATGAGAAAGCAAGATAACGCTGGTGTGAATAAAAAAGTTTCAAGTATTGATGATATTCTTTGGTGGGTACATATAATTTTTAAATTTGCCTTTCATTTTTGGCGAAAATATCAATAATAGCGCTATGTCCAACGTCATCAAGATCAACAAAGGTCTAGATATCAAACTGGAGGGAGTTGCAGATAAAGTTCTCAGCAACTCAGCTCGTCCGCAAACGGTGGCTGTAAAACCAACCGATTTTCATGGAATAATTCCGAAGCTTGTTGTAAGGGAAGGTGATGAGGTGAAAGCCGGAGCTCCTTTGTTCTACAGCAAAGACGATCCAAGAATCAAATTTGTTTCACCAGTTAGTGGTGAAGTAGTTGAGGTGGTTCGCGGTGCTAAAAGAAAGATTCTAGAAGTTAAAATTTTAGCTGATCAGCAAAATACATATGCTGAAGCATTCACAAAACAAGGAACAAGAGAAGAGCTCGTTGAATCTCTTTGTGAGTCTGGTTTGTGGGCGTTCATCAACCAAAGGCCATACGATGTTGTGGCAAGTCCTAACGATGATCCCAAAGCTATCGTAGTATCAGGGTTTGATTCAGCACCATTGTCGGCTGATATCGATTTTGTTTTACACGGTCGCGATGCAGATTTTCAAGCAGGATTGGATGTGTTGGCTAAATTGACATCAGGTAAAGTACACTTGAATGTTCATGCAACTCGTACTACATCTGATTTCATCAAGAATGCGAAAAACGTTCAAGTAAACGTATTTGATGGTCCTCACCCAAGTGGTTTAGTAGGTGTTCAAATCAACAAAATCAACCCAATCAATAAAGGTGAGCGTGTTTGGACCATAGAGCCACAACGTGTAGCTATGATTGGTAAGTATTTCAAAGAAGGAAAATACGATGCTTCTGTTGTTGTTGCTCTTGCGGGTTCAATGGTAGAAAAGCCTCGATACTATAAAACAATCATTGGTGCTAACATCAAATCTATTGTTGATGGTAACATCAAAACGGGTGATGAGCCACGTTTTATCTCAGGAAATGTTTTAACTGGTGAGCAAGTTGATGTTGATGGTTACTTAGGTAGCTTAACCAACACAATCACAGTGATTCCTGAAGGAAGAGAGCCGCAACCACTTGGTTGGATTGCTCCAAACTTCGATAAATTAAGTAAATCAAGAACATTCTTTAGCTGGTTGATGCCAGGAAAGAGATACAACCTAAATACATCAATGAATGGTGAGCACCGTGCATTGGTAGTAACTGGTCAATACGAAGAAGTATTCCCAATTGATGTACTTCCTCAATACTTGATTAAATCAATTGTCACTAACGACATTGAGAAGATGGAAAATCTTGGGATCTATGAAGTAGCTCCTGAAGATTTCGCTTTGTGTGAGTTTGTGTGTACATCTAAACAAGATCTACAACAAATCGTGCGCGAAGGTTTGGATATGGCTAAATCAGAATTAGGATAAAATACAGAGATACGTGAAGGCACTCGAAAAATTAATGCAAAGCATCAAGCCGAAGGAAGACGCTAAGTTTCCTTTAGCTTATTGGGTTTGGGACGGGATGTATACGTTCATGTTCGTACCTGGACACGTAACACATAAAGGTACACACGTACGTGATGCAATCGACTTAAAAAGAACCATGTTTACCGTAATTATAGCTTTAATTCCAGCTTTATTATTCGGTATGTGGAACGTAGGTAATCAACATTACATTGCTTTAGGGCAAGAAGCTGAACTGATGGATAAATTCATCTTCGGTTTAATTAAAGTTCTTCCTTTAGTAGTAGTATCATATGGGGTCGGATTGGGTATCGAATTTATTTTCGCTGCCATTAACAGACACCCAATTCAAGAAGGTTTCTTGGTTTCAGGTATGTTAATTCCATTAACAATGCCTGTTGAAGTTCCACTTTGGATGTTAGCTGTAGCAACTGCTTTTGCTGTTGTAATTGGTAAAGAGGTTTTTGGTGGTACAGGTATGAATATTTTGAATCCGGCTTTAACAGCACGTGCATTCTTATTCTTTGCATACCCAACAAAAATGTCTGGTACAACAGTTTGGGTTGATACAACAACAGATCAAGGACAACAAGTAGTAGATTCATTCACTGGTGCAACAGCACTTGGTGATTTGGCAACAACTACTGGATCGGCAGTAGGTGTAAATACAGATGTTATGGGCATGTTTGCTGACGGTGGTGTTTACAGCATGTTCAACTCATTCATGGGATGGATTCCTGGTTCAGTAGGTGAAACATCGGTTGTAGCATGTTTAATAGGTGCTGCTATTCTTTTAATTACCGGTATTGGTAGCTGGAGAATTATGGCAAGTATGACTGTTGGTGGTTTAGTAATGGGATACATTTTCAATGCATTTGCAGTAAATGATTTCATGACTATTTCTCCAGTTCATCAGTTATTACTTGGTGGATTCATGTTCGGTATGGTGTTTATGGCAACTGATCCTGTATCTGCAGCTCAAACCAACATGGGTAAAATCATTTACGGATTCTTTGCTGGTTTCTTCGCGATCATGATTCGCGTATTCAACCCAGCTTATCCCGAAGGTGTGATGATGGCAATTTTGTTCATGAACGTAATGGCTCCAATGATTGACCATTATGTAGTTCAAGCCAATATCAACAAACGTTTGAAACGAGTTAAAGTAGCAGCTTAATAATCTTATTACGATGGCAATTAATAAAGATAGTAACGCATATACATTTGGTTTTGCCGCAGTATTAGTGATTTTGGTAGGAGCAATCTTATCATTTACTGCTGTAAGTCTTAAACCAAAACAAGTAGAAAACCAGAATCAGGAAAAAATGAAAAACATCCTGATGTCTGTAGGAGCTATGGAAGCTAGTTCAGATATGAAAGAAGCTCCAGAATTATTCAAAAAATTCGTAAAAGAAGAAGTTGTTTTAGATTCTAAAGGACAAATAGTAGAAGGCTTAAAAGCTTTTGATGTTGACGTTCAGAAAGAATTTAAATCAAAACCATTTGAAGAGAGAAATTACCCATTATTTATCTGTGAAAAAGATGGATCTACATTCTATGTAATTCCATTAGTTGGAAACGGGTTATGGGGTCCGATTTGGGGTTACATTGCATTGGATTCAGATATGAATACAGTTTACGGTGCAAACTTCGATCACAAAGGTGAAACTCCAGGTTTGGGTGCTGAAATTACTCAGCCTGCTTTCCAATCTCAATTCCCTGGTGAAGAAATTTTTGACGAAAACGGTGAGTACGTTTCAGTTGATGTTGTTAAAGGTGGAGGTGGTGACGCTTCTAAGCACGCTGTTGACGGTATCACTGGTGGTACAATTACTTCAAAAGGAGTAGGAGAAATGATTGATCGCACATTAGGTGTTTATGTTCCATACTTCAAATCGAAAAAAGCTTAAGACATGAGTGAAGTAGCAGAAAAAGAGGTTAAAGCTCCTAGTGAGCCGTTGTTCTCTAAAAAGAACGTTAAGTTAATGACAGATCCTTTGGATGATGATAACCCGATTACCGTTCAAGTATTGGGTATCTGTTCTGCATTAGCAATTACTGTTCAAGTACAGCAAGCTGTAATTATGGCATTGTCAGTAACAGCAGTACTTATTGGCGGTAACTTCATCATATCATTGATGCGTAACACCATTCCTAATCGTATTCGTATTATCGTACAATTAGTAATTGTTGCCTCTTTGGTAATCTTGGTAGATCAAATTCTTAAGGCATTTGTATACGATATCAGTAAAGCCTTATCCGTATTCGTTGGTTTGATTATCACCAACTGTATCATCATGGGACGTTTAGAAGCATTTGCTCTTGGTAACAAACCTTGGCCTTCTGTTTTAGATGGTGTTGGTAACGGTGCAGGTTATGGTGCTATTCTAATTATTGTAGCTATTGTTCGTGAAATCTTTGGTTCAGGTTCATTAAGCTTACCAGGTGTTGGTCAGTTTAAAATCATTCCAGAAGCAGTATACGAATTTGGATACATGAACAACAACATGATGATTCTACCTCCAATGGCATTGGTAACTGTTGGTATCATTATTTGGGTTCAGAGAAGTAGAAACACTGAATTGATTGAATCACACTAATTAGATATACTCTAGACTATGCAAGAATTAGTAAACATATTCGTAAAGTCAATCTTTGTTGACAACATGATCTTCGCATACTTCTTAGGTATGTGTTCATATTTAGCGGTTTCTAAAACCGTTAAAACAGCTGTAGGTTTGGGTGCTGCCGTAATTTTCGTATTGGGAATTACAGTGCCTATCAACTACTTGTTAGAGGTTTATGTATTAAAAGAAGGTGCTCTAGCTTGGTTAGATCCATCTTTTGCTGAACTTGATTTAAGCTTTTTGAGCTTTATCATGTTTATTGCTGTAATTGCTTCTATCGTTCAGTTAGTTGAGATGATCGTTGAGAAATTTGCTCCTGCACTTTACGGTGCATTGGGTATCTTCTTACCATTGATCGCTGTAAACTGCTCAATTTTAGGTGGTGCATTATTCATGCAAGATCGTCAATACCCAAACATTGCTGAAGCAACTTCATTTGCAATTGGTTCAGGTGTGGGTTGGTTTCTTGCAATTGTTGCCATTGCAGCTATTCGTGAAAAAATCAAATATTCAAATGTTCCAGCGCCATTAAGAGGTTTAGGTATTACCTTTATCATTACCGGTTTAATGGGTATCGCTTTCATGAGTTTCATGGGAATTGAATTATAATATTAATGGTCTTTTTGCAAGTTATTATAATATTTAAAATGCCAGAAACAAAAGGTATTAACC
The DNA here is from genome assembly GCA_913045895.1 of uncultured Flavobacteriales bacterium. Lineage (GTDB taxonomy): Bacteria > Bacteroidota > Bacteroidia > Flavobacteriales_G > Salibacteraceae > UBA6049. The sequence goes on from CAJWSQ010000049.1 coordinate 14,980, forward strand.
TAGAGATATAGCGTATATTCTATACTTATTGTTCTAACCGTTCGAGCTTTTGCTCCATCTGAAACAGGGGCACTTCTACCTCCAACACTCTCTATTAATTGATCCTTCGTGGTTATCAGTGCATGATTCTCAAAGTGATTCACGAGATGCTTCTAGCCATGCTTGCCTAAGAAGTCAAACTTTATTTGTCGAGATGAGGGCGCCCACTTGAAATTATAAAGTGTCTATGAAGACTTGATTTAATTCCAGCTTGGCCTTGTATCCATGACTTTCTTCACAACCTCTGAGTTATTACCTGGAATCAATATGTACTTGTAAAGCTCGGTACCTGCCGCTTTATTCAGAGAAAGCAAATTGTACTTGGCCTTGATCTCTCGTTTAGCCTCTAATTAATTTCTAAGCTCCTGCTCTTCTGCACTAG
>CAJWSQ010000050.1 GCA_913045895.1 uncultured Flavobacteriales bacterium
GAAATAAAAAAACTTAATGAAATAATTGACAATAAGGGCTATATACATCAAGACTTGAAAATCACAGGTGAGGATATAAAACAATTACATGGAGTAATTAAAATTTATGGTCATTTAAATTTAAGTGACAATAGTTATATAAATTCTTTAGGAGAACTCAACTACATTAAATCTGATTTATGGTTAGGAGACAGAGTAGATGAAGAGGAGTCTTTAACATCACTTGGAAATTTAAAAAGAGTCGGAGGGGATTTATCATTAAGATATTCAAATATTGAGGAGCTTGGAGGGCTTGAAAGAGTAGGTGGAAATGTAAACTTAAGAGATACTCCAATTATAAGCTTGGGGGTATTAAAACATGTAGGAGGAAATCTTTTTTTACCAAAAAGACTAGAAAATAAAATTGATTTATCTAATATTGAAATCAAAGGTAAAATTAGATATTGGAATGATTTTAATAAAACCCCGGATAATAAACTCAAAGTATCTTGGAGCAACCCAAATATACTTTTTTCTAATATTCATAATCTAGAAATAAAAAATAAATCACGAAGTATTACAGGTGAAATGTTAGTTAAAAATTGTTTTTATCCAGATCAGTTAAATCAGTATATACTTGACAACATTAAAGACTTTTATGTATTTATTGACGACTTTTTAGAAAATACATATGGAGAATCCTTTTCATTTTATGAAGTTTTATTTAATGATTTTGCAAGACTAACTCTATTTTTTTGTTTTGTGATTTTAACTGTGGTACAATTTGTTTAATAGAATCAATAACACATTGATAATCTCTATATCGTTGGTCCACTTTACCGATAACGCCTATTTTAACAGAATTAGTTTTTTCTGAAGTTGATCTTACTTTATCAATATACCCAAAAGGTAATGACCATGAACTGCTATCTGAAACTCCATAATTATCAATGGCATATTCTTTTGTGAACTCGTTCGGAAAAACATATCCATCCAATTTTTTCATGAATTGATTTCGATAATACCAATCTAACTCACCAATTGATTTCCTGATAATATGAGAAGTATCTTTCCACATATGAAATAATGAGAGCTTAAAATCAAATTTGAAGTTATTTGTGTTTAGATACGTATTCGAATTGTGTATTCTCAATAATTTATATGCAGAAATATTTGCCTGAGCCCAAGCCTTATAATTCGAAGCTACTGTATTAAATAATACAAGATCATTCTTATTAATACTATCAATTTCAGCAGTTAAATATTCACTAAAAGCAACTCTTTTCTTCCAGATATGCAACTCAAAAAAAGGAGACTCTTTCCAGTTTACATCATTCCATATTTTTTCTGAAGTATAAACAACAACCTCAATTGCATTTTGATTGAGAATATGTAGGGTGTTTCTCAATACTTCAGCATGATAATCAAACTCAATTAAAGCTACTTTAATTTTATTCATACCTTTCTAAAAGTGAAGGAGTAAATCCTTTTAATTGGCTTTCTAAAATTTGTGTCTCACTTGTTGTTAATCGATCAGCCAACTTGTTTTTTAATTTGAGTTTATTAGAGTTATTACTTTTCCATGTTTCACTTTTAGACACTATCTGATTAACATTATTGTGAAAGTTAAAGATCTCTTCTGTATAAGACATATTTAGCTTATCAAATACCAATTCGATAACATGTTTAGGGTTTGAAACCAAATCTTCATAATAAACATGGATGTGATTTTTTTTCCCTAGATATCTCTGTGAAAAGCTTATCTCTCTTTTATATCGCTCTATTGACTTTGATAATGTATTTTGCTTAAAGGCATCTGGATGTTTTTTGCTTACATCATAGAGTGCTGCTATATTCGATTTTGGCTCTCTAACTGTATGAATAAATGTCACTTCATCAGACAGGCTTTCAAGTAGATCAACATAATACAAATGCATTGGGGTTTTTTCTAACCAACAATCATTATCTTCTGAAATAGCTATTTGATCTAATAATCCCAACAAGTATTTTGTCCATTGTTTTGAGCCAAGTACAGATCCTTTATAATCCTGATAAACATCCAACAAGTCATTTTCCTGAAAGAATTTCTTCACAAATTCCCTATCCTTATTAGTGACATAATTAAGCGCTCTAAACAGCTTTTTTTTATGTAGAGTGACTGAAAAAAAATGAGTCTCAGGAAATGTAGAAATATCAGGATGATTTCCTACAAAGCTCTGTAAAAGAGTTGTGCCAGACCTAGCAATACCAACAATAAAGATTCTTTTCATTCTCTTTAATTACCCATTTCACTGATGGAGTATAGTAACTCAAAATACCTCTCATCTTGAAACCAATCAAAAATAGACTTAATAACATAGATGCCAATTTATAAAAGAAAAAAGCCACCAGATTTCTCTGATGGCTTCTGCTCTATCTTATATTTGATTGGATTACCAAATCACAATTTTAGCTGAATCTGGACGCATGAATGTTTCATCGCCTTCGCAGTTGTATGCTTTTTCGAATTCAGTCATGTTACTAATTGGTCCGTTTACTCGGCAAGGTGCCGGTGAATGCGGATTAGTCATGATTTGATTTCTCATTGCAGCATCTTTCTGACTAGACTGCCATACTTGAGCCCAACCTAAGAATACACGTTGCTCGTCTGTATATCCATCAATTGGTTCCAATGCTGGTTTACCTTCTCTAGATTTTTGGTAAGCGTAGTAAGCCAAAGTAATTCCACCAAAGTCAGCGATGTTTTCACCTACAGTTAATGCTCCGTTTACATGAACACCTTCTAATGGCTCATATGCACTGTATTGATCAATAACTTGTTTTACTAGAACATCAAAGTTTGCTTTGTCTTCTTCAGTCCACCAGTTATTCAAGTTACCATTCACGTCATATTTACTTCCTTGATCATCAAATCCGTGAGTGAATTCGTGACCGATAACTCCACCAATACCACCATAGTTGATCGCATCATCAGCATTTGGATTGTAAAAAGGAGGTTGTAAAATACCCGCTGGGAATACGATCTCATTGTTCAATGGATTGTAATAGGCGTTTACGATATGAGCTCCCATGTGCCACTCATCTTTATCTACTTCTTTACCTAATTTCTCATAATTCTCATGACTTCTGTACTCAGCAATATTCATGATGTTTTGCAAGTAATTGTCGCGAGAGATTTCTAAAGAACTTAAGTCTTCCCATTTGTTAGGGTAACCAATTTTGTAGCTAAATCCATCTAACTTTTCTAAAGCTTTCACTTTAGTTTCTTCACTCATCCAACTTAAAGTGTTGATTCGATCGCGGTATGCTGCACGTAAATCTTCAACCATTTGAGCTACTTTTTCTTTAGACTCAGCTGGGAAGTATTGATCAACAAACAAGTGACCAATTTGCTCACCTAATCCGCCCATGTTACCTAATGTTCTTTTCCAACGAGGCTTCATTTGCTCTGTTCCACTCAACATTTTTCCGTAGAAATCAAATTGAGCTTGCTCATAAGCTGCTGGCAATTGATCTGCGTAGCTGCTTAAAGTTTTGAAACGCGTGTATGCTTTTAAGTCTTCAAGAGATACTTCGCCAAACCAAGTTGATAAGTATTTATAGAAATCAGGTTGACCAACAATGATCGTATCTGATTTTACACCTAAACCTTTGGTATAAACATCCCAGTTGATTCCAGGAGCTGAAGCAACCAATTCAGAGAAAGCCATTTTGTTATAAGTATTTGCAGGATTTCTGCGCTCTACTCTACTCATTTGGTTTTCAGCCAACTTGTATTCTAAGTTGTAAACAGCTTCTGCTTTTGCTTTTGAAGCTTCAGCATCATCACCTGCCAATTCAAACATTTTAGCTACATACACTTTGTAAGCATCTTGAATAGCTACACTCATTGAATCGTCTTTCAAGTAATAATCTCTATCTGGAAGACTTGTACCACTTTGCGCTGCGTACAACACATTCATGGTTGAGTTCATTTGATCTGGACTTACATACAACCCAAACGGAATTTGAATACCGTGTAATTCCATTTCTGCAGCTAATGCGAAATAATCATCAAGAGAGGCAATAGCATTAATCTTATCTAAAGTTGGTTGTAAATTGGTTAAACCTAACTTTTCTATATGAGCGGTATCCATACCTGAGTAGTACAAATCACCAACTAATTGCTCTGTTGAACCTTTTGGTAAATCTGCTTTACCTGAAAACTCTTCAAAAATACCTTTTAACTTCTTGTTGTTTGCTTCCATCAAGATGTTAAACTGTCCCCATCTACTTTCAGATTCAGGAATTGGATTATTGGCATTGAATCCACCAGTAGTGTACTGAAAGAAATCTGTACATGGCGCTACTGTTGTATCTAGGTTTGCTAAATCAAAGGCTGGAAAAGGTTTTTCCTCAGCCTTCTTTTCGGTCTCTTTTTTAGTGGCGGGCTGGCACGCTGTAAAGGCTCCCATCAGTAAAACGGAAGCCGTTAGGTTTACTTTATTCATCTTCATCTGTAATTAAGAAACTTAATTCTACCGCAAATGAAAGCAATTTGAAATTCTATGCAACTAAAATTGGATGATCGGTAACGCATGAACTACATTTGCGCACCTAAAATTTAGACAAACTATGTTATTTGCATCTTGGTTTAGAATAGCCGTAACTACTCTTCTGTTCGGTTTATCTGTTTTTCAGTTTATAGAAGGTGAAATTGGAAATGGAATTTTTGCTTTACTCCTTTCATTGGTTGTATTGATTACTGTTTGGATGAGTGAAGCCATCATTTTCGCATTCTTAGCCATTCGTAAAGGCGATTTCGTTAAAGCTCGTAAACGATTAGACTGGATCAAAAAACCAGATGGACTTATCAAAATGCAACGTGCATATTACTGGTATTTAGATGGATTGATTCGTTCTCAATCGGGTGAATTAAGTAAAGCAGACTCTTCACTGAAAAAAGCGTTAGGTTTCGGTTTATACATGAACCACGATAGAGCGATGGCTAAATTGAATTTAGCAGGTATTGCCGCATCTAGAAGACGCAAGCGCGAAGCCTTAAATTGGTTAGCTGAAGCGAAGAAAGATGACGACAAAAAAATGTTAGCAGATCAGTTGAAAATGATGAAGGCGCAAATCAGTCGCATGTAATAACATCTTTTTCACAAATCCATTAAACATTTACTTGCAACATTCGTTTGAATTTTGTGAACTTTGTACTTGAATTCGCGATTGGCGTTTTCAACTAAATTTTAAAATCACGCGATTTACCATATTAAAGGCGATTGGCTTAATGGAGCTAATCGCCTTTTGTTTTTTATAACTATTATGGGGAAAAATTCTGTACGCGTTGGTGGAGTACCTGAGCACTTCAACACTCCTTGGTATCTCCTTAGTGAAGAAAAGCCTTTGCTAAAAGATAATATTGATGTCGACTTTGTTCCATGTTACGGTGGAACTGGCGAAATGGCCACAGCTCTTAGAAATAACGAATTAGATATTGCTGTTTTATTAACTGAAGGGATTACTGCTAATATCCTGAAAGGAGACGATGTTAGTATCGTTAAAATCTATGTGAACTCGCCTTTACGTTGGGGAATTCACGTTAGTAGAACCAGTGATATTCTAAAGGATGATGAATTTGAAGGTCACAAATTTGCGATCAGCAGACCTTACAGTGGATCGCATTTGATGGCTTATGTTCATGCCCAAAAACACAACGTTGAGTTGAAAGACGAAGACTTTGTTGTAATCAAAAACATTGATGGAGCTCGCAAAAGCTTAGCTAACGGTGAAAGTCATTACTTTTTGTGGGAGAAATTTACAACTCAACCTTATGTTGATAATGGCGAATTCCGCTGTGTGGGCGAATGCCCTACTCCTTGGCCATGTTTTGTGGTTGCTGTTCGCAATGAGTTTTTGAATGAAAACGAAACCGTTGTTGCTAAAATCTTGGATGAAATTAATCGCATAGTAGCTGATTTAGAAGCAGATCGTGAAAATACCATTGATGAAATTTCAAGAAGATTTGAATTGAAACGTGAACAAGTTGCCGATTGGTTTAGTCAATTGAATTGGAACAAAGACTTTGAATTGCCTCAAGATGTATTCCATGAAGTTGAAACTACATTACATAATTTAGGTGTATTGAAAGACGCTGATTTACGCGATAAACCAGCTTACTTAAGATCATTAGCTGCAGTTAGTATTTAACACTTACAGCAAATCGAATAAAAGAAAAGGCGATCTGGTTGGATCGCCTTTTTATTTGAGTTTATGTTTAATCGGATTAATCACATTTGAATATATCCTTAAAATATGAATTTCACTATTGTTTACTCTATAATATAGTGAGTTATGAGTACTTAGTACACACTTCCTAATTTCCAGCTCTAAATTAATCACCGGAAATACAAATGGATATACTTGAATCTGTTCAACGATATTCTCAATATGAATTAGATAGTCAAGAGCTGTCTTTTCTCCCCAATTCTCATTCACAAATTCAATAATTTCTCCTAAATCCTTAATTGAAGATTCTGACCATTGAACTTGCAATTTCATTTATTCAACTTACTCTTGTATAAATTCATTACATCTTCATGAACTAGGTATTTACCAGATTCAACTTCTGTAATTGCGTTGTATATACCTTTCTTTTGATCAACTGTTAGCGTTTTCCACTCGCTTTCATCCACATTTCCATGAATCAAGTTCTGAATAGTTCCGTACAACTCGTTCAGTTTATCTTCATCCAGTTGATCTACAGTTTGATGAATTTTATTCTTCAGTTCAGATGTTTTCATGCTAAGAAGTTTCCTCTAAGTTAAACTTAATTAACCATTCAACGCAGTAATGGATTGATTCTTGGATTCTAAAATACTTTCACCTTGAAGGTAAACATCTACTTCTCGAGCAGCTTCTCTCCCTTCTGAAATAGCCCAAACAACCAACGACTGACCTCTGTGCATATCTCCAGCCGTAAAGACTTTATCAAGGCTTGTTTGATATTTATTAGCCTTTACATTTCCGCGAATGTCCAAATCAACTCCTAAGTGAGTTAATAAACCTTCTTTTTGAGGATGCAGAAACCCGACAGCCAACAAAGCTAAATCACATGGTAACTCCACTTCGGTACCTGGAATGGGTTCAAAAGTCTTGCGCCCGTTTTCAGCTGTTTTCCAACTAACTTCAACCAGCTTTATGGTTTTCACATGTCCACTTGCATCACCTTGAAAGGAAACTGTATTCAAAGCCCACTGACGATTACAACCTTCTTCATGCGATGAAGATGTTCTCAGTTTTGCAGGCCAAAGTGGCCAAGGATCATCAATTCCACGTTTATCAGCTGGTTTCTCTAGTAATTCTATTTGAGTAACGCTCTTAGCTCCATGACGATGAGATGTTCCCACACAATCTGAGCCCGTATCTCCTCCTCCAATTACAATTACGTGTTTATCTGTAGCAACGATGGTTTCATCAACTGGAATGTTATCGCCTGCTACACGTTTGTTTTCTTGCGTCAAGAAATCCATCGCAAAATGAATGCCTTCCAACTCTCTTCCGGGAACGTGAATATCTCTTGGAACAGTTGATCCACCGCATAAAACAACAGCATCGTATTGATCTAAAACGTCTTCCGTTGGAATATTCACCCCAACATTGGCATTGGTTTTAAATACGATTCCCTCTTGTTTCATCAGTTCTACTCTACGCTCAACTACCCATTTTTCGAGTTTGAAATCTGGAATTCCATATGTCAACAATCCACCAATACGATCAGCTCTTTCGTAAACGTTTACGGTATGACCTACTGAATTCAATTGAGCAGCAGCAGCCAATCCAGAAGGTCCAGAGCCGATAACAGCTACTTTTTTTCCAGTTCTATTCTTGGGTGCTTGAGGTTGAATTAAGCCTAATTCAAAAGCTTTTTCAGCAATGTTTTTCTCAATCAACTCAATGGTAACTGGCGGTTTATTGATTCCCAACACACAAGATGCCTCACATGGAGCCGGACAAATCCTTCCCGTAAACTCGGGGAAATTATTGGTGCTGAATAGTATTTCAGCAGCTTCATCCCAATGTTCGCGATAAACAGCATTGTTGAATTCTGGAATAACGTTTCCTAGCGGACAACCGCTGTGACAAAAAGGAACGCCACAATCCATGCAGCGAGCCGCTTGTTGATTCAGCTTTTCAGCTGATAATTCAGTTGGTATTTCTTTATGATCGTGAATGCGCTCTTCAACAGGTCTGTTTTTGGGCAATTCACGGCTATATTCTTTAAATCCTGTTGGCTTACCCATTGATTGATTTTTCTTCTGTTAATGATTGATTGTTGGCTTCTCGTTCAGCTAAAGCACGTTTATAGTCGGTTGGCATAACCATTAAGAAATGGTGCATGTGATTTTCCCAATCGTCTAAAATGAATTTAGCAAGCTCACTGTTGGTGTATTTCAGGTGGTTTTCTACATAGCCTCTCAATTCATCTAAATAATCAATTGGAGCTTCTATTTCTACCATTTCCAAGTTGCATTTGGATGCAAAATGTCCATCTGGATCGTAAACAAAAGCAATTCCACCGCTCATTCCAGCTGCGAAATTCCGTCCTGTTTTACCCAAAACAACTACTCTACCGCCAGTCATATATTCACAACCGTGATCACCAACACCTTCTACAACGGCAACAGCTCCCGAATTACGAACCGCAAAACGTTCGCCAGCTAAACCTCTGATATAAGCCTCACCAGATGTTGCTCCGTAAAGCGCTACATTACCCACGATTATACTATCCGAAGGCTTAAATGTGGCTTCTGAATCTGGATACAAAATGAGTTTAGCTCCCGATAATCCTTTTCCGAAATAATCGTTGGCTTCTCCAGCTAATCTAAACGTGATTCCTTTGGCACTGAAAGCTCCAAAACTTTGACCAGCTGAACCGTTAAACTGAATCTGAATAGCGTCTTCAGCTAAGCCTTTAGAACCCTGTTTTCTAGCTATATCACTTGATATAATCGTACCCATAGCACGATCAATATTTCGAATGTCGTATGTAGCCTCTACTCGCTCACCGTTTTCAATTGCTGGTTTCACCACCTCACGCAGTTGATGCACTAATACAAACGCTTCTAATGGCTGCTGTTTGGTAGAATTGTAATGGGTATCTCCATCGGCACAAACAGCTTCTTTTACAATTGGAGATAAGTCCAAATGCTTCAATTTCCAATGCTTTCCTTTGGTGACAGGCTTTAAAACACCTGCTTTACCAACCATTTCGTTTACGGTTCGGAAACCCAATTGAGCCATGTGTTCGCGAAGATCTTCTGCTAAGAATTCAAATAAATGAACCACTTCATCTGGCTTTCCTGTGAAGAGCTTTCTCAATTCAGGATCTTGCGTTGCAATACCAACCGGACACGTATTCATATGGCATTTTCGCATCATAATGCAGCCCTCTACAACCAAGGCTGCTGTTGCTACTCCCCATTCTTCTGCTCCAAGTAAAGCAGCAATTGCTAAATCTCTACCTGTTCGCATTTGCCCATCGGCTTGTAACACCATACGGCTACGCAACTTCGATTTCACCAAAGTTTGGTGCGCTTCAGCAACACCTAATTCCCATGGTAAACCAGCGTGACGTACCGAACTTAATGGAGAAGCACCTGTTCCTCCATCGCCACCAGCAACCAATACGACATCTGCTTTGGCTTTGGAAACTCCAGCGGCAATGGTTCCAACACCAGCTTCTGAAACCAATTTTACATTGATTCGAGCCGAAGGATTGGCATTTTTCAAATCGAAAATGAGCTGTGCTAAATCTTCGATGGAATAAATATCGTGATGTGGCGGTGGAGAGATCAATCCTACTCCTGGCGTACTGTGACGAACGCGACCAATCCAGTCGTCTACTTTATGTCCGGGTAATTGTCCACCTTCACCAGGTTTGGCGCCTTGAGCCATCTTAATTTGCAGCTCAACAGCATTGTTCAAATAGTTAATCGTAACACCAAATCGACCAGAAGCAATTTGTTTAATGGCTGAGTTTTCCCAGTCACCGTTGGCTTTACGTGTGAAACGAGCTTCATCTTCGCCTCCTTCACCACTGTTACTCTTACCACCAATTCGATTCATGGCAATGGCCAATGTGCTGTGCGCTTCGTAAGAGATTGATCCAAATGACATAGCGCCTGTGGCAAAACGTTTCATGATCGACTCTTTGCTTTCTACTTCAGAAAGCGGAATGGACGCACATTCTTTGAATCGGAATAAACTTCTAAGTGTACAAGCCTTCTCAGACTGATCGTTGATTTTTTGCGCGTATTTCTTGTACGTGTTGTAATCGTTTCGTCTACAAGCTTGTTGCAATAAGTGAATCGTATCTGGATTGAATAAGTGGAATTCTCCACGCTGTTTCCATTGATAAATCCCACCTACTGGCAAATGTTTTTTCTTATCGGGAACTGATGCATAAACCACATCGTGACGAACCAATACTTCACGAGCAATGTCATCAAAAGTGAGTCCCTCAATACGAGAAACTGTTCCTCTAAAACACTTCTGAATAACTGATGAATGAATACCTAAAGCCTCAAAGATTTGCGCTCCCTGATACGATTGCAAAGTCGAAATCCCCATCTTAGAGAATATCTTTAACAAACCTTTGTTAACAGCCTGTATATAATTCTTTTGAGCTTGTTCTTCCGATACACTTTCAGGTAAATATTTATCACGATGCAAAGCACTGATTGATTCAAATGCTAAGTAAGGATTTACCGCTGCTGCACCGTATCCAATGAGGGTTGCAAAATGGTGTGTTTCTCGCACATCACCAGCTTCAACTACAATACCTGTTTTCGATCTAATTTCATTTTCAATCAAGTAATGATGAATAGCTCCACAAGCCATTAAAGTGGGAATGGGAGCCGAATTTGCATCGCTTGTTTTGTCTGAAATCAAAATGATATTACAACCTTCTTTTACCGCAAAAACAGCTTCTTTACTAATACTATTGATAGCATTCTCCAATCCACCGTTGCGCTCATCGGTATAAAAAACTGCGTTGATGGTGTGGCATTTAAAAAATGGATGTGTGTTGTTTTTAATTCGGTGTAAATCCTCGTTGGTCAACACCGGCTGTTTGATTCTTATCTTCTTACAATGTTCTGGCGTTTCGCCCAAAATATTGCTGGTTGGACCAATGGAAGACGACAATGACATCACCAATCGCTCACGAATGGGATCAATCGGTGGATTACTAACTTGTGCAAACGTCTGTCTGAAATAATCAGATAAATGACGGCTTTGCTGCGATAAAACGGCTAAAGGTGTATCAGCTCCCATTGAACCAAGCGGTTCTTTACCCTCTTGAGCCATTGGAGCTAACAAGGTTTTCAAATCTTCTGAAGAATAGCCAAACACCAATTGTTTAGTCTTTAATTCTTCGGCTGTTAGAGACTTTTCAAGATGAAAATCGTTAGTTGGTAAATCAGCTAAATCTACCTTATTCTCTCGTAACCATTTTCCATACGGCTTTTGAGAACAGATATCTTTCTTCAAATCTTCATCGCTGATGATTTCGCCTTTTTCTAAATCGGCAATAAACATCTTCCCGGGCTCTAAACGACCTTTATACAGTACTTCCGACTGTTTTACAGGCAAAGCTCCAGCTTCTGACGACATCACAATGCGATCGTCTTTGGTAACCAAATATCTTGAAGGTCTCAACCCATTACGATCGAGTGTTGCGCCCACTTGTTTTCCGTTAGTGAAACAAATGGATGCAGGACCATCCCATGGCTCCATCATAGTAGCATGATACTCGTAGAAAGCTCGCTTTTCATCACTCATACTCGGGTTTTCTTCCCAAGCTTCAGGAATCAACATCATCATTACATGTGCCATGGAACGGCCACTGAGCGACAATACCTCAACCACATTATCGAGGTTAGATGAATCAGATCTTTTTGCATCACAGATCGGAAGTAAAAGCTCCAACTCCTCAGGCGTAAACAATGAATTCTTCAGCATGGCAGCTTTCGATTTCATCCAGTTTACATTTCCTTTAATGGTATTGATTTCTCCGTTGTGTGCGATATATCTAAACGGCTGAGCCAATTTCCATTTCGGGAACGTATTGGTTGAGAAACGTGAGTGAACTAATGCCAAAGCAGACTCCATTCTTTGGTCTTGTAGATCGGTGTAATACGGTTTAAGCTGACTGGTTGTCAACTGGCCTTTATACACAATTGTTCGGCACGAACAGGTGGCTATATAAAACGAATCATACGTTTGGTTGTACAACTCGTGTATAGTTCGGTTGGCGTATTTACGCAAAACAGCCAGTCTTCTTTCTAAAGCGTCCGCACCTTTAAAATCAATTGGCTTCACAAAAAACTGTTCAGCTTTAGGCTCAACAGACAGAGCGGTTTCTCCCACTCCAACATTGTGTGTTGGTACATCTCTATAGCCGAGTAATTCGAAACCTAAGTTACGGATATACTTGTTGAGTTCTTTACGACATTTCTCGCGGAGAACTTGATCTCCCGGAAAGAATGTCATTCCAACTCCATACTCGCCCTCTGGCGGAAGTTGAAAGCCCAAAGACTCGCATTCTTCAACAAAAAACTGATGTGGTATTTGAACCAGAATCCCAGCTCCATCGCCAGTATTCTCTTCACTTCCCACACCGCCACGATGCTCCATGTTTTGAAGCATGGTAATGGCATCTTCTACAATATCTCTTGATTTCTTGCCCTTCAGGTGTGCCACGAATCCTATCCCACAGGAGTCGTGTTCCATTTCAGGCAAATACAATGTACGATCATTCATTCGCTTGACTTGAGTACTCATTAAAATTTTTAAATAACCTCGATTAGATTAGTGAGGCGAGGGTTTATTGCGGGCATAGCGCCCAAAAACACGGTTCGGTAACTCTTGCAATTTAAGGAAAATGGACGAGATGGCAAGGGAATCCATAAAACCAATACAACTATAAAACTTAAAAACTCCAGCCCATATTTAGTACAAATCATATTTTTAACTCAAACTTTTAAATCACTTTTTATTTATGAGTAAAAAAATTATTGATGAAAAAGATTTAAATAAGTTAAATCCAGACCAAAAAGAGGAATTCATAAGTGTAAATTTTAGCCTAAATTTTACTGATAAAAACACCCCTAACCTTGAAGACCAACTATTAAATAACTTAAATGGTCTAAATCCGGATAAACACATCTATTCTGATCTAAAAATTGATAATGGATTTTACTGGATCGGTAAAAGGTTATACTTCAGTATATGGGCATACAAGCGTATGAAAGATATAGACGCGCCAAATGAAACCCATATTAATTATGAAGATGCAAAAAACCTTTTTAGGAATAATCTGGTGAACGCCACTATAGAAGTAAAAACTCATTCGCCAATTTTCCCTGTAGTTAAAGGCTATTTAGAGAAGGACTTAGACACATACTATGCAAATAGAGAGCATTATCTAGTATAAATATTACCTCAAATTAGTTATGAAAAAAATTCAAGCAGGCTTTATATACATTATGAGCAATAATGAATACCCAGGTAAGCTTAAGATTGGAAAAACAAAAGATGAACCTGTAATCAGAGCAAAGTCTTTATCCAATCAAACTAGTGCAATTGGTAAGTTTAAAGTTGAATGGCAAATAAAAGTCCCTGATATGAACATTGCTGAATCCATTCTACATTACAAATTCAGAAAACTACATTACACAAAAGAGTTCTTTGAAATTGACTTAGAACAAGCTAAAATATTATCTCAAGAAATTATTGAAGATTTTTTTAATTCTGAAATTGAGCCTCTTGAATCTCAGCAACAATTAATCAGAATAAAAAAGCTAATAGCAGAACACAGAAAATAGTTTAATCTTCTTAGAATAAAACAACAAGGGAATTTACGAAGCCTTAGAGTTTTTCTTTGAAAAACCATTAGACTCACTAAGTATGCATGAAATGGAAATTATATCTCTTATGTTTATCAACCCATCATTATACAACCCCAAAAGAAGACCTCAATTGATTGAAGAAAAGCTTTCTGAAATCAACTCCAACTAATAATGGATTTATTCAACCCAGATATCAATAAGAATCGGAATTTACTGCATTATGATGGTGTTGTAAACTACCATGGTCATATTCTCTCTAAAAGCGATGCAGATAGATTCTATGAAACACTTCTAAAGACCATAGATTGGAGAAACGATGAAGCTGTGATGTTTGGAAAGCGAATCACAACCAAAAGAAAAGTTGCCTGGTATGGCGATAAACCTTTTGAATACACTTACTCCAATGCCACTAAAGTTGCATTACCGTGGACAGTAGAGTTACTGGAATTAAAAGACATTGTAGAAAACGAATCAAATGAAACGTTTAACTCTTGTTTACTCAACCTCTACCACGATGGATCTGAAGGAATGACATGGCACAGCGATGGCGAAACTGATTTGAAGAAAAATGGAGCAATTGCTTCTTTGAGTTTAGGCGCTGAACGCAAGTTTGCCTTCAAGCATAAAGCGAGTAAACTAAAAGTAGATTGCTTTTTAGAACACGGCAGCTTGCTAATTATGAAAGCCAATACACAAGATCATTGGCTCCATCGGTTACCTCCTACAACCAAAGTAAAAACGCACAGAATCAACCTTACTTTTCGGACGATTGTTGGTTGAAACTCTTAATTCCCTATTACCACTATCAAATCCCCTTTAAAATAACTCCCTGATATTCAAACCATGCGAAGTTGTTAACCAACTTTAGTGAAACATTAACTCCCACGATTGGGGTAGTCAGCTGGATTTCTTCGTTAATTTACGCCCAAATTCAGCTGTATTGAAAGGTAAACTCACGAGTATATTTCTTGTGTTTTGCTTGCTTGGGCCAGGTTTAGTGTGCTATTACTGGTTTCAGTTTCAACGCAAACAAATACGCAGAGAGGTTAAGCATCAGATCATTGCGGGGATTGACCGTAGTGAGTTGGTCTTGCTCAAATTTACCGATCAACAAGCTCAACGACTCCGCTGGAAACACAGCAAAGAGTTTGAATTTGAACACCACATGTATGATATCGTTGAAAAAACACAACAAGGCGATACA
>CAJWSQ010000051.1 GCA_913045895.1 uncultured Flavobacteriales bacterium
ACTTACTTGATTTAACATTCAATCATAATCAAAGTGAAGCGAAAGCATACTTATTGAAAGCAGAGAACTTACTTAAAACAGTAGAATCTAATTGGGATGGAAAAGCTGAACTGATTCTTGAAATTGAAGCTGAAAAACAAAAAAATGGTTGGAATTAATCCACTTTAGCTGATTGTAATTATGACTAAAACACTTGTACTATTAATCGCTCTACTTTCATTCCAAATGGCGACTGCCCAATCTACAGATGAGGATAAATCCAGTCCACTTTATTACGAATGGAAGAATGAAACATTCCCTATAGACACCTTGGTTTCATACAACAACGACACGCTTATTTTGAGTGAAAACAACAAGGTGTTTGTCATCAACTTTTGGTTTACAACTTGTCAACCCTGCATTGCTGAGATTAAATGGTTAAACAAATTGCAAGAAGATTATGCTAGTGATTCGCTTGGTTTTATTGGCATATCGTTTAACTCCAAAAAAGAAATCGATGCATTTATAAAAACGAAACCATATGATTTTCAGCAGTTTCACTTAGAGAAAGAAATCATTAATGAGTATGCGCTGGTAAAAGGATATCCTACAACCCTTATTCTAGACTCAACTGGAAAGGTGATTTTATACAAAGTTGGAGCACCCAAAGATGAAACCTTAGCCGAAAGTGTATACGAAGAACTTGCAGAAGAACTAATAAAGCTTGGAGCTGTAAAACATTAACCTATGTACAAATTCATTTTATCCATACTATTTATACTCCTATTCAACCCTGGATTTTGTCAAAACGGTAAAATCCTTTCGAAGAAAATGATTGATATTACAGAAACACCCATTTGGTTAAAAGTTACTGAAGAAGGTCAACTAAAACCCGAGTTTGAACACTTGAATAAACTGAACTTCTACGCCATTATTTATCAAAGTGACAACATTAAAGTTAGAGGGGCAATTATTGAACCCAAGGAAGATGGGAAGTATCCCGTTGTTATTTTCAATCGAGGTGGAAATAGAACATTTGGGCAGCTAACCATAGGATCGCTAATCATGTCAACATCTAAATTAGCTGAGCAGGGTTATGTAATAATAGGAAGTAATTACCGAACTCAAGATGAATTTGGTGGAGCTGAAATCAATGATGTTTTGTGCTTAACCGAAACCGTTAAAGAACTTGAAAAAGCTGACGTCAACAAAATCGGAATGTTTGGTTGGTCTAGAGGTGGCATGATGACTTATTTAGCGCTACAGAAGTCAGACAAAATAAAAACAGCCGTTGTTGGCAATGGAGCTACTGACCTATTCAACACACTGGAATTTCGCCCCATAATGGAAACGAAAGTATTTGCAGAATGTATTCCAAACTACTGGGAGAATAAAGAAAAGGAGTTACAGAATCGCTCAGTGATTTATTGGGCTGATGAGTTAAATAAAAGCAGCAGTCTTTTAATTTTAAGTGGAACAAACGACAAAAGAGTTAATCCACTGCAAGCAGACACACTTGCTCAACTGCTAACAGAAATAGATTATGACTTTACATTGAAAAAGTTTGAAACCGATCATTTCTTTACCGGGTATAAAGCTGAATTAAATCAGGAAGTAATTACATGGTTCAACACCCATTTGAAGCATTAAAGTGAATGTGATTTGAAATTAAATACACGCTACACGTCCAGTAAATACAGGGGTTCACAAGAAACTTAAAAAAAAGAAAAAATATTTTGTAACATTTTGATGATATGCCGCTCTAAAGGGAAAATCAAAAAGAAACAAAATGAAAAACGTACTAACTTTAATTGCCATACTAGTTTCTACCCTAGTTGCAAACGCTCAAACAATCTACTCTAAAGCATTTGGAAACTCAAGCGATAAACCAATCATTTTTCTTCATGGTGGTCCGGGTTACAATTCGGTAGCATTTGAAGCTACCACCGCCAAACGACTTTCTGAAAATGGGTTTTATGTTATCACTTACGACCGCAGAGGCGAAGGAAGATCAGCAGACGGCAACGCAGCATACACATTCGATGAAACACAGAAAGACCTCAACGCTCTGTTAGATCAGTATCAATTAAAATCGGTAACGTTAGTTGGTCATAGCTTTGGTGGTATCATTGCAACCATGTTTGCAGAAAAACACCCAAACAAAGTTGAATCGGTAATCTTGGTGGGGGCTCCACTTTCTATGCAAGAAACATTTGCTACCATTACAGAATCGTGTAAAGCCATTTATCAAAGCAAAAACGATAGTACTAACTTAGGTTATATCACCATGCTTGAGAATATGGACAAAAGCTCATTAAAATACAGCTCATACTGCTTTACACATGCCATGCAAAACGGGTTTTATTATCCCAAACAAACCTCAGCTGAAGCAATGGGAATCTACCAACAGTTCAGAACCGACAGCTTGCTTGTGAAATACAGCTCGCAAATGAGCTACGATGCACCCACAGGATTTTGGAAAAATGAGCAATACACCTCGTTAAACTTAACCGATAAGCTCAGTCAGGTAGTTAAAAACGGCACACCTGTTTATGGTTTGTATGGCACCGATGACGGCTTGTTTTCTGAAGCTCATGTAGGTGAAATTAAGGGAATTATTGGCGAAAATAATTTGAACTACTTAAGCAACTGCTCGCACAATGTATTCATAGATCAGCAAACAACATTTGTGGATGCAATTAAAGGATGGGTGAAATAAAATGGATTTTGAAACAATATATAATACACACTGGCCAAAGGTTTTTAGGCTTTGCATGAGTTATGTTAACGATGCAGATATAGCTAAAGATTTAGCACAGGAATCATTTGTAAAAGTGTGGCAGCAGCTGCCAAAATTCAGAAATGATTCTGCTGTTGGAACCTGGATTTTTAGAATTGCCTCTAACACGTGTTTGAGCCAAATTCAGAAAGACAAAAGGATGCCTAAATCTGAATTGCCTTTAGAAATGAAAGACGAGGCCTCTGATACAAATATGGAAAAAGACATTCAGTTTTTGCACAAGTGTATATCAGAATTAAAAGAAGTTGAACGTATCATCATTTCGCTGGAACTCGAGGGAGTTGATCAAAAAGAGATAGCAGAAATTGTTGGTTTATCGCAAGGAAATGTCCGCGTAAAAGTTCACCGCATCAAAGAGAAATTAACAGAAAAAATGAAGCATTATGGAAACTAATATAGATTTAAAAGCCATTTGGAATAAACAACCAGTAGAAACTCCAAACATTGAGATTCTATTTGAAAAAGTGAATCGCGCCAAGCGTAAAAACTTAACACAACTCATTATCGTCAACATTTCGCTATTGCTAACCATCGGCTTTGTTGGATTTATTTGGTACTACTTTCAGCCTGAGTATATCACAACTAAAATTGGAATAGTATTGGCTATTTTAAGTATGGTAATCTTCTTATTTCCATACAACAAACAACTAGCTGTACTCACCCAAAAGAATACGGAACCAAACAGTAAAGAATATTTAAAACAACTCAAAAAATTAAAAGAAATGCAAGTATTTCAGCAAACTAAAGTCTTAAACATATACTTCATCTTATTAAGCTTAGGTATCGGTTTATATTTCTACGAATATGTTACACATATGAGCATGATGTGGGGAATCTTAACGTATGGATTAACTGCAGCTTGGTTTGCTATATGCTGGTTCGTTATCAGACCAAAAACAATTGCCAAACAGAATAAGAAATTGAACAACCTACTTGAAGAATTTGAAAGATTGAACAGCCAAATGGACGAGTAAAAAACCTTCCACAACAAAACACCTTTGTGAAATACTTGTATTCACACACCACTAACCACCTGTTTTGTTTTATTTGAATTGTAATGAAATCACATGATACAACTAACACTTAAACTATCTTTAATTGCATTTTTAGCCACTCTCACAATTAGCTGTGGAGACTCATCTAACAAACAGCCTAACAATCACTCAAGTGTTTTTTACGGATCATGGTCCAATGGTTTAACAACTCTGAATATTGACACCAGCCAAATTGCCATTCAATATCACGGACAATGTATATACTATTATCCTGCAAAGTTTATTGACTCTGTATCTGTAGAGCTAATTTGGAGTGAAGAAATGGACTGTAAATTTGACACCAAAATTGATCAAGACTTTGGTCTTAGTCATTCTCCTGAAATTGGTCAGCCATTTGCTAAATACCTTTTATCAGACTCAAAAATATCAGCAGTATACTACTACCCGAAATGGATTGAAAAGTATTCAAAAGAGGTTATTGATGGTATATATACCGATGAATACTATAGATCAGTCAACTAAAAAATATAATTTTTACAGATTATTTTATTGGAATTTAGTCTATTGATTAAACCATGAATGAAGTTCAAGAATTCTGCCCTACTACCCCTTCAGATTGGAGAGAATGGCTCGAGCAACATCATCAAGAGAAAGATGCTGTTTGGTTGATATTTTATAGGAAGAAGTCGCCTAACTATAACCTAAGCTGGAGCGAATCGGTAGACCAGGCAATTTGCTTTGGCTGGATTGATAGCACCAAGAAAACAATTGACCACGAGAGCTATAAACAATACTTTACCAAACGGAAACCCAAAAGCAATTGGTCTAAAGTCAACAAAGAAAAAGTAGACACGCTAATTGCACAGGGACTCATGCGCGAAGCTGGTTACAAAAGCATTGAAGTTGCTAAAGAAAATGGCTCGTGGACCATTCTCGACTCTGTTGAAGAGCTTATCATTCCAGAAGAATTAGAAGCCGCATTTGCCGATCATAAAGGGTCTATGGAATTCTATAACAGCTTGAGTAATTCTGTAAAAAAGATGTTTTTGTATTGGGTTAATTCTGCCAAACGAACCGAAACCAGACAAAAGCGAAGCATTGAAATTGCTTTGAACGCCAGCAAAAACCAAAAACCAGAGCGGTTTAGGTAAGGAAACCTTCCTTCATCCATAATTAATACCATTTATTTCGTTTTGATTATTGACTTTATGTATTGAGGTTTATACAGTGTTTGGAATTGATCATATTGTGAAACCTAGCTCAATTAAAATAACATACTGAAATGAAACAACTTGAATCGTTTAAAATCATTGGAATACAAGTAGAAACCACCAACGAAAACGGCAAAGCTACTGCAGACATTGGTAAACTGTGGGAGCAATTTTATGCGGATAATATTCCATCCATAATTCCTAATGTTGTGAGTGAAGAAGTCTACTCCATTTACACCGATTACGAAACTGATTATAAGGGTAAATACACCACAGTACTTGGAATGAAGGTTAACTCACTTGACCAAATTCCAACAGGGCTTGTTGGTCGTAAATTCTCAGGCGGAAAATACCGTCAATTTATTGCCAAAGGAAAAATGCCTGATGCTGTTGTTGATACATGGAACGAGATTTGGGTTAACGATAAAGAGCTCAACCGAAAATACACTGCAGACTTTGAGGTTTACGGCCCTAAATCGCAAGACGGAGAAAATGCCGAAGTAGCTATTTATATAGCGATTGAATAATTTTTAACCCGATGACAATTCAAATTGAACATACAAAAGACTTTCGTGAACTCGCTAGGCTAAACCAATCGGTTCAAAAGTGGCAACATGAGAATTACCCCGATACATTCAAACCCTTCAACTTGAATGAAGTCACTACAGAAATGGAAAAACTGTCTGCAGATGAGCATTTCTTCTGCCTCGTAGCAAAAAATGAAAACGTGTCCGAATGAACCCTACAGAACACAAAATACCAATCAACTGGTTTAGAGTTATAGTCTTCTTCGTTATTGCTACGGCTATTTCAAATGTGTTTCGGTTTGATGTATTTGATTTAAAGGCCGAGCTTGAAAAACTACCTACTTGGATTTACATTCTCTCAAATGTATTACTTGAAGGTAGCGGAGTATTGTTAGGTGCTTTGATTATTCTTCCTCTACTTAAAAAAGAACGAAAATCAGCGATTTCTCTCTTTGGAACTTCAAAATCGAAAAGTTTGTTAATGGCCGTAATCCCCATCCTTGTTTTAGGAGTTATTGGAGTTCAAAATCGCTTTGAAATGAATCCGCATCTTTACGGAATTGTTGCTTCAATTGGTACTTTGCTCTATTGTGTAATGGAAGAATACGGATGGCGCGGATATTTACAAGAAGAATTGAAAGGCATTAAGCCAGGTTTGAAGTACGCTATTATTGGATGTATATGGTATGTGTGGCACCTCTCATTCTTATCTAATTCAGGAATCGGAAACAATCTATTTTTTCTATCTATGTTGATTTTGGGCAGTTGGGGATTGGGTCAAGTTGCCGATGCCACCAAATCAATAATTGCCAGTGCCTGCTTCCACATGATTATCCAAATCATGATGTTGAACGCTCTATTTAGAGATGGGATAAATGGAACTCAAAAGCTTATTATTCTTGTAATCACAGTTATAATTTGGATTGCAATTTTGAAGAAATGGAGCAAACGCTAACCTTATTCTATTTCTAAATAAAT
The DNA here is from genome assembly GCA_913045895.1 of uncultured Flavobacteriales bacterium. GTDB lineage: Bacteria > Bacteroidota > Bacteroidia > Flavobacteriales_G > Salibacteraceae > UBA6049. The sequence continues at coordinate 6,491 of CAJWSQ010000051.1, forward strand.
GAATCTTTTTATTCCCCTACTTTAGCATCCAAAATCAATAGTTATAAAGGGATTCAAACCGTTTGAAATGATCTACAAAGGACAGAATGACGAATATCTAGAACTTTCCAAATTAACGGATGAATGTAAACTCACATTCGATAATGACTTGTCGCTTCCTTTGCTGTTTGTTTGGATTAAAGGTGATCACTCTGAGTTTATTTACGAGGGTTCTACAAAACAATTACCTCACAATACCATACTCAGTTTAAGTGTATTTCATTCCATTGAATTCACCAAACTAGAATCTGCCAGAGTCATTAAATTTAATCGCCAGTTTTATTGTGTTACAGATCACGATAGCGAAGTAAGCTGCAAAGGCTTGTTGTTTTATGGCGCTCAGCAGTTGCCCTACTTTCAAATTCCAGATGAAGGGCTAGAAAAGTTTGAACTACTCTGGAAGATGTTTGAAATAGAAATGCAATCTACAGATGACTTGAAGCTCGAGATGCTCCAAATGATGCTGAAAAGATTCATCATATTAAGCACTCGCCTTTACAAGGCTCAGATGGATATTTCTAAACTTCAAGTGGGTGAAGTTGATCTTGTAAGAGAATATCATTATTTGGTAGAGCAACACTTTAAAACCAAGCATTCTGTTAAAGAATATGCCGATTTACTCCATAAATCACCGAAAACACTCTCCAATATATTTTCAAAAATTTCAGAACAAAGTCCACTGCAAATCATTCATGAGAGAAAACTGTTAGAGGCAAAAAGAATGTTGCGCTATACTGATAAACCCATTAAAGCAATAGCGCTTGAATTGGGATTTGATGACAACCAAGCTTTCAGTAGATTCTTCAAGAAATCTGAAAAAATCAGTCCAACGGAATACAAAAATGCTCAAGAGGGAAATATTGCCAACTCATCGGGATTATTAACCTAACTCCTCCTCTCTTTCTCGCCACAGTTTTGCATCGTAACAAAAAAATCAAATACGATGACATCATTTGCAGTTCCTACCCGAGGAGAAGTATCGGAAAAAAACCAAGCAATTTTTGACAACCTAGAAAAAGGCTTAGGCTTTGTTCCTAATCTATATGCCTACTACGCCAAAAACGAAACAGCGCTAGGCGATTATTTGGCATTGCAAAACCGTAAAACCAATCTTAAAGCCAAAGAAAAAGAAGTGGTAAACCTTGTCACCAGTCAAATTAATGGCTGTAGATATTGCCAATCTGCACATACCGTATTGGGCAAAATGAATGGCTTTTCTGATGAACAAGTGATAGAACTTAGAAAAGGTTCTGCCTCTTTTAATCCTCAATTAGATGCATTAGTCAAATTTACAGCTTCAGTAGTTGAAAACCGTGGTAAAGCAACAGAAGAGAGTAAAGCTGCCTTTTTTGATGCCGGTTATACAGAAGCACATCTAATTGATGTTGTACTATTAGTTGGAGATAAAATCATCAGCAATTACATTCACAATTTAACTGGTATCGAAATTGATTTTCCAGTTGCACCAGAGCTTTAAACACTATGGCAACAACAATCAGCATTAAAAATCTACCGGAAGGATATCAAAGCATTATCACAAACGGTAAGCACACCATTGTTGGAGATGAGCCGCTACAGAGCAAAGGCACCGATTTAGGATTGAGTCCATCAGAACTGGTTTTGAGCGGTTTGGCCATGTGTAAGGTTGCAACCATTCGATTCATTGCTCGAAAAAATGACTGGAATATTGGCGAAGTGAAAGCAGAGCTTTCTCAAGAAGTTAAACGTAGCAGCAAAGGTTTTCAAACCAACGTTAAAGTTGCAATTCAAATTGAAGGCCATGTAACTCAAGAGCAAAAAGATGAATTATTGAAGCAAGCTGATGCCTGTTACATTCACCGCCAACTTACTGGTGAATGGAATATAGAACACAGCACAGAGTTTTAGCAATAAACACAAGTGATAGAAATGTAAACAGCGGTTTGGAAGGAATTTCAAGCCGCTTTATTATTTAGTTGAATTATCCATCAAACCAATTGAGGGGATTGAGTAATTTAGCCTAGTCACTATTATTCAAACCAAATAACCATTCAATGGGAGCTGAAGAAATTGGAAAAAACCTCTGGTTACTGTTAACACTAGGAATCCCAGGTTGCTTTACATACGGATTGTGGAGGCTTATTTTGGTTTTAAATCCAAGTAAAATTGTTGATTCAGAATTACTCAACAATGTTGACGAATCAGCTTTATTAACAGGTAGTATCATCATCTCAATTGCTCTTTTACAGCAAATTATTGGTCTTTTCGTTGAGTTTATTTTATCGTTAATTGCTAATATGAACAAAGACAAATGGGTTGACTTTCATCACTTGATGAACAAACGATTTGGATATTCAACAAAAGGGCTTTTAAACGAACAAGCAGAAAGAGTCATTGGTAATTCTTTCCTATCGTTAAACATCTTAGCAGGAATAATCATTCTGATTTTTTACTTCAGCATTCTAGAATCATTCTCGTTTAGTCACTGGATTCTAATCACCTTATTGTTCTTTTTAATCATCAACATAATAACTGTAATTGCCCGATTTAATAATGCTGTAGCTATAATTGCAGATATCACTGAGCCTGACAACCATACTGCAGCCCCCGAAGATCAAACCACCACCGACTAGTTTACATTCACTAAAAGCCCTAATTTTAACCCATGCAATTAACCCTTGAATATTGGAATGAATTAGCCAAACAGCTCATTTTAATCAGTTCATTATTGAGTGGATTCTCCATTACCGTTGTTGCAAACCTACTGGTTTCAGACAAAAATGATACGCTAACCAACCGGATATTAAAAGCTGCTACATTATCTGCTGGAAGCTTTCTTGTATCGGTATTTGCAACCGTTCAAATAGCCTTGATAACTACACCCGGTTACCCCTTAAAAGAAGTAACGGCAGACGACTTTATCATCCCTAGAATTATAGGAATAATCGCCTTTATCGTTGGACTCATTTCTCTAACAACTGTAGTATCACTTTCGGGTTGGACAAAATCAAAGAAGATTGGAAGATACACCACTTTTATTGGTGTTTTAACGCTAATCCTGATTTTGGTTACTCTGATCAAAATCAATTATTAATACTTAAACGGTATTTACATGGGTAATTATATCGATGGATTTGTTTTTCCAATTCAGAAAAAGCACACAGATGCTTACAAAGCAATTGCCGAAAAAGTAGCCGAAATATGGAAAGAATATGGTGCTTTAGCCTATTTCGAATTCATCGGTGATGATTTGCGACTTGAAGGCACTAGATCTTTTACGGATGTTATCGATGTTTCTGAAGATGAAGAAGTGGTATTTGGCTGGGTGGTTTTTCCTTCAAAAGAAGTACGCGATATTGCCAATAAAAAAGTACCTGAAGATTCTAGAATGGAAACACTGGTTGCTCCACTTTTCAATACCGAAAAACCAATCTTTGATGCCCGAAGAATGGTATATGGAGGCTTTAAACCGCTTGTGAAATCTGAATAAAGCTGCCGATGGAACAACGTGATTTACTGAAAGATCAAATAGAACAACTCGGAAATGCACTGACTAAAATACTGTCTGATTTTTTAGGCATGAGTTCAAAAGGGCAAACTTCTAAAGCTATTGAAATAGCTAATGAGAGTTTCCAAAATCAGTTGGATATCGATATTCAAAAAGTACTTACATTGAGCGCAACTGATTTAATGAAATACCTTCAGGATAGAAACTTAACAGCAGATCACATTGAAATTATTGCTGACTATTTAAAAGCATCTGGCACTGCTGAACTTGAAGAAGACAAACAAAAAATTCAATTAAAGCTTGATAAAGCTCTCGAATTGCTACAAATTGCCGATGATGTCTCTCAAGCAGTCTCTTTCAGCCGAATTCAAAAGAAAAAAGAGATTCAAGAGTTATTAAATAGCTAAACTCAAACTTCAATATTATCTAATCAAAAAATGGACACCAATAATATTTCATCCCTAACTGATCAAGAACTGCTTACTGAAGCCAAAAAGCAGAAGTCTAAAAACATAACCAATGCACTTCTAGTTGGTTTTCTCGCTGGTATATTGGTGTACAGTGTTTGGAAAAATAGCTTGGGATTCCTCTCTCTCATTCCTCTTTTCTTAATTTACAAACTCGTAAACAAGTCCAAGTACGATAAAGAAGAACTTGAAAAGGAAATGAAAAAGAGAGGTCTCCAGTAATAGATTACTTTTTACTATTCAATTGAAATGAATCACCAATTAACCTGGGACGAATTCTCAAAAGTTGAAATGCGAGTAGGAACAATCATTTCAGCAGAGGTATTTGAAGAAGTACGAAACCCAGCTTACAAACTCATCATCGACTTTGGTGAATACGGTACTCGTATAACCTCAGCTCAGATTACTAAACTCTACCAACCAGAAGATGTTGTAGGAAAACAAGTAGTTGCTGTTATCAATTTCCCACCCAAACAAATTGCCAATATGATGAGCGAGTGTTTGGTTCTAGGTGGTGTTGGAGATAATAAAGAAGTCACCCTACTAACAACCGAAAGAGCGGTTAAAAATGGAACCCGAATTGGGTAATTTGAATTTTATTTTACCAATCAACACCTTATCTTCATAAAATGAAAAATATTCTAATCACATTACTATTTCTCTCTCTTTCAACGGTTGTATTTAGTCAGGTAAACTACCTTGAATTAAGAGATCAGTTTACAGTTTCTTGCGGTAAGATTGATTCAACTGATCTGGTTAAAAACAAGCAGTTTTTAGATTCTCTTGCACATTTTGAAATTACCGAAGGCGAAGAACAGTTTTTATACGACATTGGATTTACCTATTACAGAATGTACGGCAAGACACACAATGAGTCAGATCTTCTTTTGAGTTCAAAGTACAATCAAGCATGTTGGGACAAATTTCAAAACCCATATGCACTTTGGAACTTGGGGATGAATTGTAGCGCACTAGGCGAATGTGAGAAAAGCATTGAGTTAACAGAAATATATATCACTACCATGAAAGAACAAAAACAGGAAGAATACATTGATTATCAACAAGTCTATTTGATGTATAAACACTGTAGAAATTAATTGATTTGCGTTTTTTAACACCCTTAAATTCCCTTTTACGCTTTACTTGGTGTAGTATTGAGCTAAAAATCAATCGGAGCCTCCTTCCATGAAAGATTACTTTCAGCTTCAACATAAAATGCTTCAGCGCAAATGGGTTGACTTTGGCGTTCCGCTTTGGATTGCATACTCAGCTAGCCCCATACTTTTTGTACTTCTCTCCTATTTACTTTTTGAAAAACTGAATTACGCAGCTTACATCTATGCTGTTGTTGCATTGGGAGTTGTATCGAAAATGAGTGAACCGAATCGGAATCAGTTTCTGCAATCTATTTTTTCAAAACGAGAATACACTCAACTTCGGATTATTGAGAACATAATAGTTGCATTGCCCTTCACTCTATTTCTGATGTTCAAGTCCGAGTACTGGTTAGCAATAGGTTTAAGCTTTGCAAGCATTCTCACAGCTCTTCTGAAGCTCAAAACTTCAACAAACTTTACCATTCCAACTCCATTCGGTAAGAAGCCTTACGAATTCACCGTTGGGTTCAGAAACACCTACTTTCTTTTCCCCATAGTTTACGGATTAACGTTCATCTCTATTCAGGTGAATAACTACAATTTGGGCATTTTCGCGATGGCTGTTTTGGCTTTGGTTTGCATCTTTTACTACGCTAAACCAGAAGACAAATATTTCGTGTGGAATTTCAATCGATCGCCAGAATCGTTTTTGATTGAAAAAGTAATAACGGGGATGGTCAACTTCACCATCCTAACACTCCCAATAATTGCGACTCTTTCAATCTATTTTACAGATGAAATAACCATCACGCTTCTCCTATTTCTGCTGTGTTTTGCATACCTAATCGCTTTCATTTTGGCCAAGTATGCCGCATATCCCAATGAGATAAACATAACACAAGGCATGTTCTTAGGAATCAGTCTGGTTGTTCAGCCCATATTAATTGGTTTAATTCCCTATTTCTACCTCCAATCTGTTAAAAAACTAAATCCCATTTTACATGATCCGAATTGAAAAGCTGTCTAAATCTTACGGAAAACACAACGTACTGAACTCGATAGATATCTCTTTCGAAAAAGGAAAAGTATACGGTGTTGTGGGAGAAAATGGAGCTGGTAAAACCACGCTGTTCAAGTGTATTGCTGGATTGGAATCGTATTCGGGACAAATTCATTCAGACTTTGAACAACTCAAAGATGTAATCGGATTTTTACAAACAGAGCCGTTCTTTTTTTCTAAAATAACAGGCGAAGAATACATCCGGTTACTTACCAACGCCAGACATGTTTCACTAACCAACCTGAAAGACAAAAACATATTCGATTTACCGCTCAACCGATACGCTTCAACCTACTCAACGGGAATGAAGAAAAAGCTAGCCCTTACAGCTGTTTTACTTCAAGAGAATCAAGTTTTCATTTTAGACGAGCCATTCAACGGTGTGGATATTCAAAGCAATTTGGTGATTACCGAAATCATTAAAAAGCTAAAATCGCTTGGGAAAACAGTGATTATTTCTTCTCATATATTCTCAACACTCACAGAAACGTGCGATGAGATTTTTCTACTCAAAGCTGGAGAAATAGTCAAGCGAGTTACTGAAAATGAATACAGCAACTTAGAAGCGGAAATGAAAGCCGTAACCATCGGCAATAGAATTGACCAGTTAGAGCTTGTTTGATTTTTGTACTGGATGGATGGCTGAGATTCTGAATCTTTACAGAAAATCAGTATTTTCTAAACCACCGAAACCCGTACTTTCTTCTTCTTCAAGCGCATATTATTAACCTGTGGCAACAGGCCTTTAAGTGAATTCGATTTAACCGATACAAAAGCACAATCGGTTTTGAGTTCAATCACACCCAATTGATCTTTGGTCAACCCACCTTGTTTGAAGAACAAACCTGCAATATCACCTTTAGAGATTTTGTCTTTTCGTCCACCCGAGATAAACAACGTGCTCCACTCAGACGGTTTCGGCAATGGCAATTGCTCCAATACTTCTTCAGGAACATCGCCAATAAAATCAGGCAAGTCCTCTCCTTTTCCTTGAATCACATAAGCCGTACCGTTGCTGTTCATACGGGCTGTACGTCCATTGCGATGCGTAAACTCTTCGCTTTTCAAAGGCAAGTGATAATGAATGATAAAATCCAATTCTGGAACATCAATTCCACGAGCAGCTAAATCGGTAGCTAGTAAAATATTGTGAGTTCCGTTTCTAAACTTGATTAAGCCACGCTCGCGATCTACTTGCTCCATGCCGCCATAAAACGTTCCGTGCGAAATGTTTTTTGAAGCCAAGAAATCACTCACACGTTGAATGGAATCTTTGAAATTGCAAAACACAATTCCGTTTTGTCCATTCAAATGCGCCAGTAACTCAACCAGTGTTTCCAGTTTATCTTTAGAAGGTGAAACCACCTTTTTAATCTCTAGGTTGTTGCTTTTTCCTTTTAGGAAATCAATCGTTAATGAATCATTCAACCCTACAAAATCAGGAATTTCAACTCCTTGTGTAGCTGATGTCAACACCTTCTTCTTAACTCTCGGAAGTTTTTGGATAATTTCCTTCATCTCGGCTTCAAAGCCAACTTCGAGTGATTTATCAAACTCATCCAACACCAATGTTTTGATGTTACGCGTGTCAAAAGCACCTCTGCGCAAGTGATCGGCTACCCTACCTGGAGTTCCAATCAATACAGCTGGTCGGTGTTTGATTTCCAAACGGTCTTTAGATCCGGTGCGACCACCATACACGGCATTCACTTTGAATCCACTTCCCATTTCGCGCATAACTTGCTCAATCTGAATGGCTAACTCACGCGATGGAACAATGATTAACGCTTGAATTTCTTGTAGATTTTCATCCAACTCATTGATCAATGGCAACAAAAAAGCCAATGTTTTACCCGTTCCAGTTGGCGATAGTAAAATCACTTCTTTGTTAGCTGTAATAGCCGTTTGTGATTCTACCTGCATGGGATTCAATTCCTCAATTCCCAATTTGGCTAATATGGCTTCCTGACTTTTTGTTGATGTTGACATGCCGCAAAGGTAGGAGTTTGAAGGGCATGGTAATGCACAATCATTGAAACTACGACACGTTGTTTGTTACCAAGTTTTGGTATATTTGAATGAAAAGAGTTCTAAATGGGAAAAAATACATCTATATCATTAGGAAATCACTTTGAAGATTTCATCAAATCTGAAGTTGAATCTGGAAAATACGGATCGGCAAGGGAGGTTATTCGTT
>CAJWSQ010000052.1 GCA_913045895.1 uncultured Flavobacteriales bacterium
CTTGAAAGAGCTAATCTACGAAGAAGTGGAGCAGCCTTTTGACCACAAAAACCTCAATTTAGACACCAAAGAATTTGAAAATCTAAATCCAACCGCTGAAAATATCGTTGTTGTAATCTGGAAAAAATTACGCAACCGATTAGATCAATCATTAGACTTAAAAGTTACGCTCTATGAAACTCCCCGAAACTTCGTTGAATACAGTGGTGAATAACCAAAACGGACACACTTCTACAGTTGATTTGGGAGATGCACATTTGGGCACAAGCAAAGAAACTCCGATGAAACCAAATGCATTTGATACGAGCAAAGCAGATAAAATTGCTCAAATCAAATACCACTTTGGCGAAATCATGGATATTCTGGGTTTAGATTTAACAGACGACAGCCTGCAAGGAACTCCTGAACGAGTTGCTAAAATGTACGTTGAAGAAATTTTTGAAGGATTAAATCCAGCAGATAAACCAGAAATCACACTTTTTGAAAACAAGTACCAATATGAGCAAATGTTGGTAGAAAAGAACATCACTGTTCATTCGCATTGCGAACATCATTTTGTACCGATTTTAGGAAAAGCTCATATTGCATACGTGTCGAACGGATATGTAATTGGCTTGAGCAAAATCAACCGCATTGTGCGTTATTTCTCAAAAAGACCACAAGTGCAAGAGCGCTTAACCGAGCAAATTGCCGAAGAGTTAAAGCGTGTTTTGAAAACAGATGATGTTGCTGTTTACATTGACGCTTCACACATGTGTGTTAGCACCCGAGGAATTGAAGATTCAGCCAGTACAACTGTAACCTCTCATTACAGTGGCATCTTCAAAACCAATGATCAAAAACGAAACGAATTTCTACAATCCATTGCCATATAATTGGACTTTATGATAACTCGATATTTCTCTCTTCTGGCGTTTTCGCTTTTAATTTTTGGATGCCAAACAAATAAAGAAGACCAACCAAAACCATTTGGTCACACTTTTGATATTAAACAAGCATCAAGCCAATGGGATTCTACAGGAATTTGTGTTAAAAGTCTTTTGAAAGATGGAAATTCAGAAACTATCGAGTTAGAATCTATCGATTGGAACAAAGAGGTTCAACCATTTTTAAATCTGGATTGGAACGTTCCTGCCAACAAAGAGAAATATCAGTATGATTCAATCCATCTAGCTCTTGTTGGGGAGACTGTTTATCGCTATAAAGCATTAGATTCTTCACTTGCTGTTCAGTTAGCAGAATACCGTTATCAAGAAGATAAGTGCACAGAAATTCACGTTCGAGTTCGTGAGAAAAACGTAGCTTACAATTACTACCGCGATATGATTTTGTATCCAGGTGAAGGGTATAAAATAAAAGCCGGACAAGAAGTTACAGGCATTATGCAGGTTGATTTCAAGGTGAATCTTTCCAAAAAAAGCGCATATGAGCATTTGATGGGATATTTTCATCGAGGTGATATGAAGCTTCCTGTAAGAGTTGAACGTACAAGTGAAGAAATTCCAACCATCACTTTTGTGAATGGCACCGAACGAATTGAATCTAAAGGTCAAAAAGATGGAGATTCAATCATCTACAAAATACCTGTTTTCCCAACTGAATTACATGTGATTCACACCAAAGATTCGATTATTGGAAAATGGTATAATTATGATCGTGAACCTAGTTTTAGCATGCCTTTCACAGCAGGCTTGAAGCAAGATGTGAATTACAAGTCATCAGTTGATTTAAATGGAAAATGGCATGCTCAATTTCATAGAGAAAATAGAACTACAGAGTCCATCGCCATCTTTGAGCAAGATCAGCAAAACCTTTACGGAACGTTTGTTACCCAAAGTGGAGATTATCGATCATTACAGGGTGAAATCTTAAACGACAGCTTCTATCTTTCGGCTTTTGAAGGATCTCATATTTACTTTTTTACTGGTAAATTAACTGACGGCAAAATCTCTGGCAATTGGTATTCTGGCTTGACTTTTCAGTTACCATGGACAGCAGAAAAAGATGCAGACTTTGAGCTTCCAGATGCTGATACGTTGACTTACTTGAAACCTGGATTTGAAACTGTATCATTCACATTTCCTGATCTAGATGGAAATCAAGTGAGTTTATCAGATGATAAATACAAAGGCAAGCCTGTAATCCTAACAATTATGGGCTCTTGGTGTCCAAATTGCATGGATGAAGGTCGATACCTTAAGGAAGTTTACAATCGCTATCACGATCAAGGATTAGAGATTATCGGGCTAAGTTTTGAACGCAGAGGCGATTTTGACAAAGATTTACCTGCTCTTAAAAAAGCTGTTGAAGATTTAGATTTACCATACGATGTATTATTCGCTGGTAAAGCTGGAGGAAAATATGCCGCAGAAGCATTACCAATGCTAAATCACGTTATTTCATTCCCAACATCCATATACCTAGACCGTTCAGGAAAAGTGGTGAAAATTCATACTGGATTTACAGGCCCAGGAACGGGAGAATTGTACACTGAGTTTGTTGCTGAAAATGAAGTCTTCCTTAAAGAATTTGTCTCTGTAAATTAATGAAAGCCGCAATTTGCTTAACACCGGGGTAATTCAGTTTAACTAAAAATTGAGTACTCTTGCGCTTTCGAAGAAACAGAACCAAATTATTACATGTCCTCCAATAGCAATTATTGCTACAGCTCGCCCTATTTCGTAATTGATCATGATTTACAACTGATCATAGAGGTTTTGAGGGGTTCATACGATTTGCGTAAACTCTCAGCGTTGCGTAGAATTGAAATGAATCACCCGAAATACAACAAGGGTTATGATATTCTTACAGATTTAAGATCTGCAAGTCTTGATATCAACGCGCAAGATATTTTGAAGTATAACTTTCAAATGGAATCAATCACATTTGAGTTTCAAAAAAACAAAATGGCCATTCTCACTGATTCCCCTAAGGAAACGGCTCTCAGTTTTATGCTCTTAAATAAAATTAAAAGAGACGAATATAGCGGAGGTGTTTTCTCAACGGAAGAGGGAGCAACTAATTGGCTAGGTTACAATCAACCAGTACACAGAGAAAAAATTACAGAGTTTATCTTCAACCTCAAGAATTTATCTACTGAGGAGCTCCAAAGCTTTTAAGCTCTAATTCAGAGCCATTAAAAACAGCGTAGGTATAGTCAGAAACCCACTCACCTAAGTTGATGTACTTACTGTTTTCCCCCACTTTCATATCTAAAGGAAGGTGTCTGTGACCAAAAACAAAGTAGTCGAAGTGCTCTTTTTGGAGTTGTTCTTTGGCATAAATGGCCAACCATTCATTCTCTTCGCCTAAGAATGTTTTATCACTGCCAGAATTGGCTAAACGACTTTTCGAAGAGAAGTAATTAGCCAATCCAATTCCAAAGTTTGGATGTAAACGAGCAAAAGCCCACTGACAAAATTTATTACGGAATACCTTTTTGATGAACTTATAGCCGTAATCGCCAGGACCTAATCCATCTCCGTGACCAATGAAGAACTTTTTACCGTTGTATTCACGTTGAATGGGATCGCGATAAATGGTTACACCAATTTCAGTTGGAAGGTAATCAAACATCCACATATCGTGGTTTCCAGTAAAAAGATGAACTGGAATTCCACTATCGGTAATCTCAGCTATCTTTCCCAAAAGGCGAACATAACCTTTGGGAACAGCCGTTTTATACTCAAACCAGAAATCAAATAAATCTCCTAGCAAGTAGATTTCATGAGCATCTTCCTTTACACTATCAAGCCATTTGATTACGTGCTTTTCACGAACTAAACTAGTAGCGTGATCAGGAACACCTAGGTGTTGATCGGATGCAAAGTATATTTTCTTTCCGGCTGGGATATTCATGAATTGTCGCTAGCAAACCATTCTGCGTAACTAGAAAGTGTTTCTCTTAATAAAACACTGTGAAGTTGTACATCAGAATAGTTTTTCAATTGATTTTGGATGATCTCAACAAAGTCAATCAACAAGTTTTCGCAAGTTGGTTGATAGGTCGTTAAAATCAGTCTTTCATTCAATTCGTTGGTTATTACGGGAAGAAAACGCGAGTTGTCTCTCAAAACAAGAGCGTGGTCATAAACATCAACCACATTCTTTTTCACGATGGTTTTTAAATCGGCAAAGTCAATCACCATTCCATCCTTTGGCGTTCCAGGTTTGTCAATTGGATCGCCAATAAAAGTTACAGCCAATTGATACGTATGACCATGAATATTGTGGCATTTGCCATCATGGCAATCCAAGGCATGAGCCATCTCAAAATCGAACTGTTTGGTAACTCTAATTTTAGCCATTTACTCCTGCTTTTTTAGCTAAAGCTTCTTCAACGTAATCGAAAGTACTTAAGATCTCAGGCTCTCCATTAACAATAGCCACATCGTGCTCAAAGTGTGCAGATGGTTTTCCGTCTTGAGTTACAATTGTCCAACCATCGCTCAATTGCTTAACGCGATGCGTTCCCATATTGATCATCGGCTCAATGGCTAAAACCATTCCGTTTTGAAGTTTAACACCTTTGCCTTTTTTACCATAGTTAGGTACTTGAGGCTCTTCGTGCATCTTTCTTCCTAAACCATGACCAACCAGTTCTCTCACTATTCCGTAACCATGACGCTCTGCATGAACTTGAACAGCAAAACCGATATCACCTACACGATTACCATCTCTGCACTGCTCTATTCCCTTGTACAAACTCTCTAAAGTAACATCGAGAAGCTTGCGGGTATCAGCAGCAATTTCACCTACAGCAAATGTGTAAGCGTGATCACCGTAGAAACCATTCATTAAAGCACCACAGTCTACCGAAACGATATCACCTTCTTTAAGTGGAGTTTCAGTTGGTAACCCGTGAACTACAGCATCATTCACACTCGTCAACAATGTTGATGGACAATCATACAATCCCAAAAATCCAGGTTCAGCACCTTGATCACGGATATATTCTTCAGCTCTTCTATCAAGCTCTTTTGGAGTTACTCCTGGCTCAATCAATTCTGCCATCAACCCTAATGTGCGAGACACAACAAGTGCCGATTCGCGCATTAATTCAATCTCTTCTGCTGTTTTTAGTATAATCATTACTTCTTTTTAAAAATACTGAAGATGCCTCGTTTAGATCGGTTTTGGTGTTTTTCCATCAACTCAGATTTATGACCATCAATTAGCTGATAAATCTCTCCCCATCCAGGGAAACCACCAATGTTTCGATCATCAATAAAAAGATCAGCATTTATCTTTCTGCTGCTTTCTTTTTCATTGAATTGCTCTTCAGGATAGCTTTTATTAACGGCATAAAACTCAATTCCGTTCTCTTTACAAAATTCAACGGCTTCATCGAGTCTTTTGCCACTTCTATATGTCCAAAGTATGAGGCGATGCTTTTTGCCTTCAAGCATCTTTAAGGTTTCAAATGCAAATAATTTTGGTTTTCCGATTCGTGGATAAGCATCCTCTACAATCGTTCCATCAAAATCAATTGCTATAGTTAGTTGATTTTCGAACATGGCCGCAAAGTTAATTGTTTGCCCTTCAATATTAAAGATGCATGTACCAAAATACCCTCTTTAGCCATTTGATTGCAGATTACTGGTTACATTTGCCTTCCAATTAAAACAGATCGACATGTATCCAACAATTAAGACTATCCACTACACTATTATGATTTTCGTTTTGGTAATGCTTCTTTACACCGTTGCCAGAACATTTGTTCTTAAAATGAACAAAAAGCCCTTCTCATCCGTAGAAGAGAAACTAACATTGATTTCGCTAATTTTAGTGCATACTCAAGTGTTGGTTGGTATAGTTCTTTATGTCACTGGTCCTTGGACAGGAATGTTCTCTAATATGGGCGAAGTAATGAAGGACAGCTATTCTAGAATGATTGTTATTGAGCACCCTTTAACTATGTTGATTGCAGCTGTTTTGGTAACAATTGGTCGTTCTAAATTGAAAAGAATTACAGAATCAGATAAGAAAATTAAGAACGTACTTATATTTTTCGGAATAGCCTTGTTATTAATAATAATCCGTATTCCTTGGCAGTATATTAATGGGTGATTTTTTAATTGAAACAAAAGGACAACCTGAAGTTGGTGTTTTGGTGGGTTTAATAACTCCCCAACAGCGTGAAGAGGTTGTTCAAGAATATTTAGAAGAGTTAGCTTTTTTGGCTGAAACAGCCGGAATATCTACAAAAAAAGCATTTACACAGAGCTTACAACAGCCTGATGTCCGTTCATTTGTTGGAAAGGGAAAACTCCAAGAAATCAACGACTATGTAAAAGAATACAAAATTGATACAGTAATCTTTGATGATGATCTTTCGCCATCGCAATTGAGGAATATTGAGCGCGAATTGAAAGTGAAGATTTACGATCGAAGTTTATTGATCTTGGATATTTTTCAATCGAGAGCGCAAACAGCTCAGGCCAAAACTCAGGTTGAGCTAGCTAGATATCAGTATTTGCTTCCGCGTTTAACTCGTATGTGGACTCACTTAGAGCGTCAGCGAGGTGGAACTGGAACACGTGGTGGAGCCGGTGAAAAAGAGATTGAAACGGATAAACGAATGATCCGCAATCAGATTACTGTGCTCAAGAAAAAGCTACAAACTATCGACAAACAAATGGCTACACAGCGAAAAAGCCGTGGCCAAATGATTCGTGTAGCTTTGGTTGGATACACCAATGTTGGTAAGAGTACACTCATGAATATCTTGAGTAAATCTGAAGTTTTTGCTGAAAATAAACTCTTTGCAACGTTAGATACAACAGTTCGAAAAGTGGTGATTCACAACCTTCCATTTTTGCTATCGGATACGGTTGGATTTATCCGTAAACTTCCGCATCAATTGGTTGAGTCGTTTAAATCTACTTTAGATGAAGTTCGTGAAGCTGATGTATTGATTCATGTGGTTGATATCAGCCATCCAAGTTTTGAAGATCATGTAGCCACTGTAAAAGAAACGTTGGCCGAAATTGGTGGTGAAGACAAAAAGACCATCATGGTTTTCAATAAAATCGATCAGTATAACAATAACCTTGAGGAAGGTGAATTTGATTATACTGGTGGTGAAAGACAACATGTTTCTTTAGATGATTTAAAACGTACGTGGATTGCCAAAACGGATGGCCCATGTGTTTTTATTTCAGCACAAGAACGCATCAATTTAGACGAGTTGAGAGAAGTATTCTATAAGGAGATAAAGGAGATGCATGCGGAGCGATATCCTTACAATAATTTCTTATACTAACATTTCTTAAATTTGATCACCTATGGCATTACGTAAGTTTCCTGTACGATCTAGAAAAAGAAACCCAGAGTCATATCACAGTTTAAAGCAAGAGATGCATGTGATAAAAAAAGACTCAAAAGAGGCTGCAAAGTTATTCAAGAAAGAGTTGATGAACTTCTTCAGCTTTACGGGTGATGCCATACTGAAATTCTACATTGTTTTCGTGTTGATATTACTTCCAATTTTACTGACGAAGTTTATAGCACCATTCTTTTTTGACGAATAAAAAAAGGCCTCGCAATGCGAGGCCTTTTCATTTATATCAATCTGAATATCGAATTATTCAACAATTAACTTGCTAGAGAGTGATTGCTCACCCACTTGCAGTTGAATAATGTATAATCCAGCATTAAAATCTTCTAAGTTTACATCAACTTGCTGAGCAGAACCTTTCCAGTTATAAACCATAGATCCGGTTAAGCTATATACTTCAACAAAGCGAATATCATCTCCGCTAGATGTAATTGTAAAGTCATCTTTAGCAGGATTCGGGAACATTTTCAAGTTGTTTTTTGCAGTAATATCATCAACTGAAGTATTGTTACCCACAGTAAATGTAAAATCAGCATTACAACCATTCGCATCGGTAACGCTTACTGTATAGTTTCCAGCAGATAAACCTGAAATGTCTTTTGTAGTTTCTCCGTTGCTCCATGAGAATGTGTAACTAGGAGTACCGCCTGTTACAGTTAGATATACACCACCATCTGCTCCAAATGTCTCATCATAAATACTATCATTAACACCTAAAGCAAGCGGTTCATTTACTGTAAAACTAGCCGTAGTTGTATCAGATAAACCGTCAGTAACTGTAATGGTATATGAACCTGCTGAAACTGCTGCTAAATCTTCAGTAGTTGCACCATTACTCCAAGCATAGGTATATGGAGTTACTCCACCAAGAACGGTTACATCAATTGTTCCAGTAGCATCACCATTACATAAAACAGGAGTGGTTACGCCCGTAGCTGTTAATTGAGAACCCACAGTAAATCCTGCTGATTCAACATTTCCGTTTTGACCATCAGCCATCACTCTAAGCACGTAATAATCTTGATTTTCAGCAATGAAAAAATACTCATGCGTTTCGGTTACCTGATCTAAAACCTGAGTCCATGTGTTGATAAATGGAACTAATCCCCAAGCTGTATCATAAGTAACAACATGGTAGTACTGTCTTAAAACATCAGGAAATGTTCCTCCTGGAGTAACTATGCTACCAAATGCATCAATGTCGCTATCAACTACAGAAACACGTTTTACGCGTAATGAATCAAACGTTCCTGTATAAATATCTTCAACTGTAGAATCGATAATACTTGTTGAAGAAAAAGTAGAACCATAGGTGCTCGTAAAATCCATATAACGATCACCAGGGCTGGTTGTTAACTCAAGGATATATCCTAATCCAAGAATATCTCCATACAAACCTATTCTGTTTAGTGAAGAAGCAGATTTGTTGAAATAATCATATTGAGAACCTCTCAACATAACCATGTTTGCTCCTGGAATAGTTACACTAGGAACTGTATTTACGTCTAAGAACTGAATAGTTTCAACACTTTCAACATCTAAAGCACTAAAATCCCAAGATTGAGCGGTTGCTGAACCAGCTGAAATAGAAACACCAGCAGTGCTAGAATCTACTCCAATAAAAACGTTGTCTCCCACTGATCCAAAATCAGTAGAATCAATGGTAATCTGAGCCATGGCAGAGGCTCCAAGAAAAAAACTTAAAAAAACGGGTATGAATTTTTTCATAAAATTGATTTGAAATTATTTAAAGGACTGAAGATCGTATAATTTTCGATACACTTTGTTTTGATCGATTAAATTTTCGTGAGTTCCGCTTTCAACTACCTCTCCCTGCTCAATAACGTAGATACAATCTGCATTCTGGATAGTTGATAATCTGTGCGCAATTACAATTGATGTTCTGTTCTTCATCAAGTTATTTAACGCATCCTGTACTAACTTTTCAGATTCAGTATCAAGCGCAGAGGTTGCTTCGTCTAAAATTAAAATGGGAGGATTCTTTAAAATGGCACGGGCAATACTCAGGCGTTGTTTCTGTCCTCCAGACAATTTTCCACCACCATCACCAATGTTGGTATCGTATCCATTTTCAAGCTTTTCGATGAATTCGTGAGCATTGGCAATTTTTGCAGCTTCAACTATTTGCTCTTGAGTTGCATTCTCAACTCCAAATGCAATGTTGTTTGCCACAGTATCATTAAATAAGATCGATTGTTGAGTCACAATCCCCATCAATCCACGTAATGACTGAATATCAATGTCTTTGATATCTGAATTATCTACCAAAATGGCTCCTTCAGAAACATCGTGAAAACGCGGTAAAAGATCAGCCAAAGTAGATTTTCCGCCTCCAGATGGACCAACCAAGGCTATGGTTTGTCCCTTTTTAACTTCTAGATTTACACCTTTAAGTACGTTCTCTTTCGCGTATTTGAAGAATACGTTGTTGTATTGGATGTGCTCTTTAAATTCCGGTTTTACCAATGCATCAGGCTTATTGATAATCTTCTCGTCTGCCGATAATATTTGATCAATTCGATCCATTGATGCAGATCCTTTTTGCACATGATAAGAAGCGTTACTCAATGCTTTAACAGGATTAATAACCTGTGAGAACAAAGCCAAATACCCAATAAAGAATGAAGCATCAAGGTCACCTTGAAATACCAATCTACCACCATAAAGCAAAACCATTGCAACCACGGCAATTCCCATCCACTCGCTTAAAGGTGATGCCAAATCGCGTTTGCGATACATCTTAATCATCAACGTGGTATAATCTTGATTGAATCTTTTAAATTTCTCAATGCTCTTACCTTCTGCATTAAATGCTTTAATGATTCGCATTCCGGTTAGGGTTTCTTCTAAAATACTGAGCAATTCGCCCATTTTGTTTTGACCTTTAGAAGAAGTTTTCTTCAACGATTTACCAATTTGGCCGATGATTAAACCTGCCAGTGGAAGCATGATGAAGATGAAAATGGTAAGCTGAACGGAGGTTAAAAACAACACAACCAGGAAACCAACTACAGCAATTGGCTCACGAAAAGCGGCTTCTAGAGATGTCATTATAGACCACTCTACTTCTTGCACATCGTTGCTGGCTTTGGCCATTACATCACCTTTTCTTTCTTCGCTGAAATAGCCTAGCGGTAAGTGTAAAATTTTGGTATAAATACGATTTCTAAGATCTCGAACCGTGTTGTTTCTAATCACAGCCAAGAAATACATCGCTAAATATTTGAAGAGATTCTTCAGTGTTGTCATCCCAATTAAGGCAACACAAATCCAAATTAAGGCAGCTTCTTTACCATTTACTACAATGATATCTGCCAAATAATAGTAGAAATAATCTTTTAACGATTGCATGGAAAAACCACCATCGGGTGGCGATGCCATGATTTTACTAAACTCTTGATCTGTTTTAAAAAGCACATCAAGCACGGGAATTAGCATTCCCAGTGAGAAAACGTTGAATAAAACGCTTAGTAAATTAAAGAAGATATTGAGAAAAGCGTAGCCCTTATAGTTGGCTGCGAGCTTAATTATTTTCAGAAAATTTTTCACGATGACAAAGATAGATAAACAGTTATCTCATACTCCTTATCTTTGCAATCCAGATTTTGAATTAAAGCATGAGCATTAGACAAGAAAAAGTAGCCAGTTTGATCCGCAGAGATGTGGGTGAAATTCTTCAACAAAACGGTTCTAATTTTTTACCGGGTAAAATGATTACTGTTACCGTTGTACGTGTAAGTCCTGATTTAGGTTTCGGTAAAATCTTCGTTAGTATTTTCCCAACACAAGAGCCAAAAGAAGATTTAGAAAAGCTTCGCAGCCATGCAAGTGAGGTTAGACATGAGCTTGGTAAGCGTGTTAAGCACCAACTACGCATTGTTCCTGAAATTGCCTTTTTCTATGATGATTCACTAGATTACGCAGAACGTATCAACGACTTACTGGGATAAATTGAATCTACCATTCTTCATAGCTCGGAGGTATTTGTTCTCCAAAAAATCGCAGAATGTAATCAACATTATTTCTGGCATTTCAATGCTAGGAGTTGCCGTTGGGACAATGGCTCTGGTTGTTGTAATGTCTGCTTTTAATGGACTAGAAGATTTGGTTGAGAGTCTTTATAGCAGCTTTGATGCTGATATTAGAATTGAGGCAAAAGAGGGTAAATACATCTCTACAGATGAGGAGTTATTTACTTCAATTAAGGATTTAGAAAACGTTGCGTACGGTTCGAATGTGCTTGAAGAAACGGTGTTGCTTAAATATCAAGAAGCACAAGTTTTTGCAACTATCAAAGGTGTTGAGGAACCATTTAAAAAGATGAGTGGTTTAGACTCATTAATTTGGACAGGAACCAGCACGCTTACAACACATGATAACCGATCATTCTTACTACTTGGCTATTTGGTTGCAAAAAACCTGAATGTAAATATTGCAGACGTATTTAAGCCCATTCAAGTTTATGCTGCCAATCCAAACCAAAATTTAGCGGTTTCATTGGATGGCGCGTTTTTTAATGAGCCCATTTACCCTTCAGGAATTTTTTCTGTGAATGCAGAATTTGATGCTAAGTATGCTGTTGCTCCGATTTCATTTGTTCAGAAGTTAACTCAACACGAAAATCAAATTACAGCTTGGGAGTTTAAGGCTAAACCAGATGTATCGTTAGATGCATTAAAGGCTCAAATTCAACCATTAGTTGGCGATCAATATCAAGTAAAAACACGGTTTGAGTTAAATGAACTGCTCTATAAAACCAATAATTCTGAGAAGTGGGCTACGTTCTTAATTCTGTCTTTCATTTTAGTGATTGCTACTTTCAACATATTAGGTTCACTTACCATGTTGATTCTCGACAAAAAAGACGACATCTACACTCTTAGAAGCATGGGTGCTTCATCAAGCCTTTTAAAACGCATATTCTTTGGCGAAGGCATGATGATTACACTAATTGGTGGTTCAATTGGGATGACTTTAGGCTTAATATTATGCTGGATGCAAACCACATTTAAGATGGTTACCCTCCAAGGCATGCTGATTGATTATTACCCAATATCTGTTGAGTTCTTAGACCTTTTGATTATTGCTGGAGTTGTTGTTTTTATAGGAATAGTAGCTGCAACTGTTCCAGCGCAAGTTGTAATCAGAAAACAGTTGAATCAAACAAAGGCGTAGTCCTGAAATTTCTCTTCTACTTCATTTAAAATTCGGAACAATTCTTCTGGCTCATCTTGAGTAACCAAAGCAGAACGATATTCCTTAAAATGACTAATTCCTTTAAAATAATTGCCGTAATGTCTGCGCATTTCAACAACGCCAAGCTTATCACCTTTCCACTCTAAACTCATACGTAAATGCTCTCTAGCAACTCGTACACGCTCTTTAACTTCAGGTAACGGAAGTATCTCGCCCGTTTCAATGTAGTGTTTGATTTCTTTAAAAATCCAAGGATAACCAATGCTGGCGCGACCAATCATAACACCATCAACACCGTATCTATTTTTGTACTCAACTGCCTTTCGTGGCGAATCGATATCGCCATTACCAAAAACAGGAATGTTTAGTCTCGGATTGTTTTTCGTTTCTGCGATCAAAGACCAATCAGCTTCACCTTTATACATCTGTCTGCGTGTACGTCCGTGAATCGAGATTGCCTTAATACCTACATCTTGTAAACGCTCAGCAACTTCAACAATGTGTTTAGAGTCTTCATCCCAACCCAATCTGGTTTTCACTGTAACAGGCAACGATGTAGATTTTACTATGGCTTCAGTTAAGCTAACCATTTTAGGTATATCCTTTAAGATACCAGAACCAGCACCCTTACAAACAACCTTCTTAACTGGGCAACCAAAGTTAATATCTAAGATATCTGGATTTGTTTGCTCAATAATACGAGCCGACTCAACCATAGAATCTAGTTCACTACCGAATATCTGAATACCTACTGGACGTTCATATTCGTAAATATCCAATTTCTGAACACTTTTAGCCGCATCTCTGATTAATCCCTCAGAACTAATGAATTCAGTGTACATTAAATCGGCACCTTGCTGCTTGCATAATGCTCTAAATGGAGGATCACTTACATCTTCCATAGGTGCGAGTAGTAATGGGAAATCTCCTAATTCTATATTTGCTATCTTAACCATGCAGTTGCTTTAAGCTGTTGCAAAATTACAAATCCAATTCGTATGTTATCACGTGGCCGCTTAGCCCATCTTCCTTTAGGAGGAAAAATTGTTTTTATTCTCGTCTCCATCCTCGTTGGAGTTTTACTTACTGCCATATTTAGCGTTGTTGCGTTGCTGCTTGGTGGGAGCTCTCTTGACAGCTTGATGAATCAAGGTTTCACCTCTATTGATCAGGCAAAAGCAATGCAATTAATCAGCAGCATTTGCATGTTAGGAATGCCTGGAGTTTTGAGCTATCATTTACTTACAGAAGAAACAGAAAAACGCGCATTTCTTATCCCAATGGGATTTGTAGCCATGTCTATTGCTATTATTTTCCTACCGATAAGCGAGTGGCTAGGTTTGCTTAACCAACACCTCCACTTACCCGAATTTCTTTCTGGATTAGAAGATTGGATTTATTCATCAGAGAAAAATGCCGAGCAATTGGTGAAACAATTCTTGAGTATGGACTCCGTTGGCGACTTGATTTTCAATTTGATCCTTATTGCCGTTGTACCCGCTATTTGTGAAGAATATTTGTTCAGAGGAGCATTACAATCAATATTTACAAACCGCTATGGTGTCCATGTAGCCATTTTTATGACAGCCGTAATATTTAGCGCCTTTCACATGCAATTCTTAGGCTTTTTACCTCGATTTGCACTAGGCGTATTGCTTGGTTATTTATACTACTGGAGTGGATCTCTAATTTACCCCATTTTAATGCACGTTACCAATAATGGGTTTGTTGTGTTGTTGGTCTATTTCATGGGTAATGACCTGTTAGAAGATTCAGATCAGATGATAACAGAAGGGCTACCAGTGGCAAGTGTGCTCATTAGTGCTGTGGTAACTGGTTTGGCATTGTTTAGCTTTCAAAAGCTATCAGAAAAGGCATAAAAAAAGAGGATTCTAAAATAGAATCCTCTTTCAATATGATTAAGAAATTTAATCTTAGTTATTGCGCTCACGAGTTGAGTAACTGATTTTTAACGCTTGAACTTTTCTAAGTTCTTGCTTAACATCAGTAACAATTCCCATTTCAGTTTCTTCATCTACTTTTAAAGATGTGGTTAACAATGGAATCTCAGCTTCGTTTACTTCAGATCTTTTAGCTTCAATATAAGGAGCAACTTCAGAAACATCAGCAAAAGCATCGTTTAACTGCATACGAGCAGAAGTACCGTACTTTTCTGGATCCATTGGTTGACCAATATAAATGTAGCTAACTAAAGATTTATTCTCCAGCTTTTCGATCTCAGTTGCTTCAGGA
>CAJWSQ010000053.1 GCA_913045895.1 uncultured Flavobacteriales bacterium
CGAAAACAAAAGTAGGTGTTTTAGTTGGATTTTTACACTTTTCTGGTAACGGTACCAGTTCGGCGGCTACATTTGTTAGCGGTTACTGTTTTACAAATTTGCACGCTTTCTTTTTCTGGAGTTTTTCTTTTGCTATAGCTTCCAGTGTGCGTTTGGATCTGTCACCTGTGTCCCATAACATGTAGAAAAAACCAATTATTATAATGATTACTACTAATGTCTCGTTGTTGTCCATGAACCCTCCTATATAAATTTGTTGCCGCCTTGGCGTATATTTATAACCGTCAACTGACAAAAATGATAGTTTAAAACAACTACACTTTTCTCCTACGTGAGAGTTATTTTAATAACTTTTTTCAATTATCCTGCAGGCTTGGAAACATCTTATTAAACCTTGCTGCCACTGCTCTCCACTTTTGACTAGCCCCAGACATCGAGGGCAGAAGACCTTCTTTTAATACCCTTGGATACATGCTCCTTTTAGCACGAGTTAATGCCACATAAGCGAGACGAGGGTCCTTAACCAGCATAATAACGTCCCCAAAACTTTCGGCAATGATTGCCACATTTTCAGCCTGGTCACCCTTAGATGCATGAACAGTTTGAATTCTGATTTTGCAGTTGTTTAGATCACTTAAATTGGGGTAGGGCTTGTTGCGATAGAAATGAGGTATGGGTGGTTGTTGTTCTAGCAATGCTGTTGAAAAGTTCTCACCAGTAGCTTTTGTTGGAGCCATTATGAGCCAATCTTCTTCTCGACTAATACTAATTCTCTGTAATAAATCGTTGACTGTAAAATCTTCAAAAAGACCATTTATAGAGCTGCCGTTCTGATCTTGAATTGGTCGTTCAGAAAGTGGCGATACATTGCCCTGATGATCAGCCGTTCCCCAATCTTTATCAACCCTATTTGGCAGTTCTTCAACATACTTTAAAGTCCCACTTCTAACATAGCTCATCACTTCTTCAGGAACCCGGTATGACTTTGGTAATGGATAATCCTTTTCCGTAGTTGGTAGGAGAAGAAACGCATGAGGACTAGCACCAAAATTAATCATTATTGCCTGATCATCATCACCAGCAACGTAGACAACCTTGGCCCGTTCTATGAGTTTTCTCGCAAAGATCCATAAGAAGTCAGACAAGTCTTGCGCCTCGTCTATAATCAGAACCTCAAAGGTAGGCATAAGTGAATCATCGAACTCATCACTAATTATCCTTTCGATAACATCGTTAAAATCAACAAGATTCCTATCTTCTTTAAACGTCTTATAAGCTAGGAGGTATCTCTCAGCATAACCAACTACCTCGTTTGCTAAAAGATTCCTACCAAAATATTGAGATAAACTTTCTTTTATATTAGCTTGAGTCCTGTCGTCATGCCCTACAATATGATCATGCTGGGTTGCAAAAGAGGTGCATCTTGAGATAGCTAAGGAGGCTAAGTCTAGGACTGGATGACCATACCTTACTACGATGGATGAGGGATCATTAACCTCTGTCCATTCGTTAAAGCAAATGATGGTTTTATCAAACGCTTTCCAGTGCTCCTCCTGGCATAGTGTCTTTCCTGAACCGCCACCAACCTTTGTGGCGAGGCTGTGCATTGTAGAAAAGTTGGGGAAGTCTATAGATCCATATCCTGGAAAAGACTCAGATACTCTTTTCTTTGCCGCATTCGCCCCAGCATTAGAGAACGAAATGAATGCTATGTCTTCAGGACTTACATCGGCCTCAAGCTGTTTCTTTATATGATCCAACATGAGTGTAGTCTTCCCAGTACCGGGAGGCCCATATACCTTTTGTGATGTATGCCCATCAAATTTTCTACCCAGTGGCAGTCGACTTTCAAAACTCTGCTCGTTAGGTTCCTGAGGTTTTGACACAGCTTCAATTTTGTAAAAGTAACTACTGTCCCACTTACCGTCACCGAAGGCTGTAGTCTTAACTTCTTGGCCAATCAGGGCTGTACATTGATCTTCTAATGCCTGCATATCATTAAAATTTGAATGTCTAAGTTTGCAAAGTCGAGTACCTTCGGATGTTTCAATTACAAGATCTGTTGCTGTTTTATAAACCTTAAGTAAAATCATAAGTACCCAAATTTCGACCTTTTAACACGCATCATTTGAATTTTTTATAAACATCTAACTCGCCAAAATACTCTGATATCTTATTTACGGAATTGGAACGCACAACTTCGGTATAACCAGAAAAGCCAACCTTAGGGCGCTGTTCGCCAATGGAATTAGATAGCCCTTCATACAGCCGAAACTCTCGAAGAAAATGATACTCCAAAAAAGCAGCCTTCCATTTCTCAGTATTAAATACGCTTATAGTTTCAATTAACTCGACTTGAGTAGACTTTTTAAATCTGGTTGCAACACTTTGGGTTGTGATGCCTATTTTAAAGTACTCTTTATCATCCATGAAACTTCTTAGCTTTACAAAATATAGGTTGGTCTTTTTACTGTCCTCATTCTCGACAAGCCCCATAACTTCATCCCACATATATTTGTCTTGCTCTGCTAATTCGGTAGAGGGTGTTCTTTTTGATGGGTAAAAAGGTAAATTAATTTCTAAATTTGAGAGTCTTAGTTTAAAGTTTTCCTCGGCAATCACCTTTGCCTTTGCCTTTGTAGCAATTTCATGATCAGTGGCTTCTTTTTCTAATCTAGCAACTTCTGTTTTGTCAGCTTCAACCTTTCGTAGTCTTGCAGCTTCTTCTCGTGCCTTTACAGCGGCAAGCTTAGCAATGGATATCACTTGAGCAGCCTCTACCTTATCAGCCTCAGCTTTTAGCTTATCAGCCTCAGCCTTTCGCTTTCTCGCAGCATCTTCGCGCACTTTTGCGCGCGCCTTTTCATCAGCTTCTTCCCTTTGCTGTCTAACAGAATATTCATGCAACTTCTCGCGCTCCTTTTCAGCAGCTTCTGCCTTCCCTTTTCGTACCTTTTCATCAGTCTCTGCCTTTCTCTCTCGTACCTTCTCGTGAGCTTCTTTCTGGCGTTCTCTTTCAAGCTCTTTCTGATATTCAGATTCGTTAAACTCATAAATGGAATAACCACCGCGCATGCCAAACGACCAATGTTTGCTCAGGAAAATTTCACCTGAAACACCAGCGTATAAACCGGGTAAGGCATATCCTCTGGTATCATTTAATGGATGATCATTTTGTGAAAACGGTTCAGTAGGAAACGATAAAGCCACTATACCACTCAACCTCAATCCGTCAAATTTCTGAGCTTGTGCAAATTGAAAAGTGAAAAGTATAGGGAGTATTAATAAGATCTTCTTCATTTCAACATCAAAAGTAAAATACATCTTCATTAGCCATTGAAACTACTGCATAAAAAATGCCAATAATGATATAGCATTTCGTTTTTAGCCAAAAAATATGGGGTTAATTCAGAAAGGTTGCCTGAGCAGTTGTTAAAAAGAGTCAGTTTTCCGAAAGTTTCACAAGAACTTATAAAAAGAGTTAAAGGTTACCGTATTTACTCGGATTTTAATTTACTTTGACCCACCTCAAAAATGATCTTTCAATTAAGACATACAAAGCTATTTCCTAACTATGGATTTTAAGAAACTCAACATTATTGGCGGTTGGATCGCCTTTGCAATTGCATTATTTACTTACGGATCTACCGTTGAACCCACTGCAAGTTTTTGGGATTGTGGTGAGTACATCGCTACATCATACCGTTTAGAAGTTGGTCACCCTCCAGGTGCGCCTACCTTTATGATGATTGGTCGTTTGTTTAGTATGCTAGCTTCTGATGCAACCAACGTTGCCTTCATGATCAACATGCTATCAGCATTATCAAGTGCTTTAACCATTCTTTTCTTGTTCTGGATTATTACTTACCTAGCTCGCAAATTTGTTCCTGGTGAAGAAATCACAGGTGGTAACATGATTGCCGTTTTGGGTAGTGCCATGGTTGGATCATTAGCCTTTACATTTTCTGATACATTTTGGTTCTCAGCCGTTGAGGGTGAGGTTTACGCCATGTCATCTTTCTGTACGGCCCTGGTATTTTGGGCCATTTTGAAATGGGAGTCAGTAGCCGATGAACCACATAGCAACAGATGGTTGATTTTTATCGCATACGTAGTTGGTTTATCAATTGGGGTTCACTTATTGAACTTATTGGCTATTCCTGCCATTGTATTTGTATACTACTTCAAAAAATACGAACCAACTAAAAAGGGAATTGCTATAGCATTTACGTTGAGTATTTTCTTGTTGGGATTTGTTCAAATGGTATTGATTCCGCAAGTAGTTAACATTGCGGCTAAGTTTGAGATGTTGTTTGTAAACGGAATGGGAATGCCTTTCCATACTGGTTCTTTCATCTTTGCATTTTTGATGATTGCGATTATCACATTTGGAATTTGGTATTCGCATAAAAATAAGATGGTTTTACTGAACACATCATTAATCAGCTTTGTGGTATTGATGATTGGATACACTTCATTTGGAATGATCTTAGTTCGTTCAAATGCCAATCCACCAATTGATGAGAATAACCCTGAAAACATGGTAAACCTATTGGCTTACCTTAATCGTGAGCAATATGGAGACATTCCACTTGCAACTGGTCAATTCTGGGCAAGTCCACTAGATAATCAGGAACCCTATTTAGATGGAACTCCTGTTTACTTCCCCAATGAAGAAACGGGTAGATATGAAGTGGCTGACGAAAAGAAGAATTCCATTCCTAATTATGCTCCAGAATTTAAAATGTTCTTCCCTCGTATGTGGAGTAACAAAGGAAACCATGTAAGAGCATATAAAGCTTGGAGTAGTTTTAAAGGTAAGCCTATGCAATACCGCACCTTGACGTCTGGTCAAGTTGAAACAATCTACAAGCCGACATTTGCTGAAAACATGAGATATTTCATGAATTACCAAGTTTGGTGGATGTGGGGTAGATACTTCATGTGGAACTTTGCTGGAAGACAAAATGATATGCAAGGTCATGGAATTGATCAAGGAAGTTTAACCGATGGTAACTGGATGAGTGGTATTCCATTTATTGACTCTCGTATCGGAAACCTGGATAAGTATCCAACCGAATTGGAAAACCATAAAGCTTACAACAAGTTTTTCTTACTTCCTCTGATTTTAGGGTTAGTTGGTATTTTCTTCCAATACAAATACGATAACAGAAATCTACTTGTAGTTGGTTTACTGTTTGTTATGACAGGTTTAGCCATTGCCGTTTACCTAAATATGTATCCATACCAGCCACGTGAGCGTGATTATGCATTTGTTGGATCGTTCTTTACATTCACCATTTGGATTGGTTTAGCCGTAATGGGGGCTTACAAACACTTCAGAGATAAAGTTAACCCTACTAGTCTTGCTGCTGGTGCTACTGCATTAGGAATGTTAGTTGCTCCTGTTTTAATGGCAAAAGAAGGTTGGGATGATCATGATAGAAGCGATCGCTATACTGCAAGAGAAATCGCGAAAAACTATCTCGATTCTTGTGCTCCTAATGCTATTCTATTTACCAACGGTGATAATGATACATTCCCGCTGTGGTATGTTCAAGAAGTTGAAGGTTATCGTACCGATGTTCGCGTGGTAAACCTTATGCTATTGAATACCGATTGGTACATCGAATCTATGGCTCGTAAGGCTTACGATAGTGAAGGTATTCCAATCTCTATGAAGCCAGATCAATACCGTGCAGGAACCAGAGATTTCCTTCGTTTTGTTGATATGCCTGGCATTGATAAAAACAGCTACTACGATATCTCTAAAATTGTTGAATACATAACTTCTGAAAAAACAAAACAAACGTTGCAAAATGGCGAACGTGAGAATGTTATCCCAACCAACAAATTCAAAATTCCAGTAGACAAACAAAAGGTTATCGCTAACGGAATTGTAGCTCCTGAGTTTGAAGATAGAATTGTTGATGAAGTTACATGGAAAGCAGATGGTCGATACATTTTGAAAAGCGAATTAGCTGTATGGGATATCCTTGCTCATTTCAACTGGGAAAGACCTATCTACTTTGCAATCACAATGGGATCTGATGCATTCTTCGGATTAGAAGATTACTTCATTCAAGAAGGATTTGCATATCGATTTACACCAGCCAAAACAGCTGGAATGAGCCCACGAAATATCGGTGGTGCTGATGTCGATAAAATGTATGATCGCTTAATGAGTTTTGAGTGGGGTGGATACGAAAACACAGATCTTTGGATGGATGAAAATAACCTGAGATTTGTAACTAACATCCGTTTCACATTCTCTCGTTTAGCTGAAGAATTAATCAACCGCGGTGAGAAAGAAAAAGCATTGCAAGCATTAGATCGTGTAACTGAAGTTGCTTGTAACTCAAATACTCCTTTAAACGGTGCTGTATTGCCTATCATTGAAGGTTACTACAAAATAGGTGAGTTTGAAAAAGGAAATGCGATCACCAAACAATTGGCTGAAAGAGAAAAAGAATACATTGAGTTCTACGCTTCACAAGAGCCATCAACTTATGGTACTTACCGTAGTCAAATTGATCAAAGCTTTGGTATTTTCCAACAGTTAATGATGTATACTACTCAGCAATATCCTGATTGTGGTATTTCTGAAGAAATGAATCAGATGTATCAAGAGGTTGGTCAAACATTTGGATTAACTAGATAGAACAATCTAAGTACTGAATATTGAAAAGCAGATGTGAATTTCACATCTGCTTTTTTTGTTTCTTTGAGGTTATATGAAGTTCCCCAATTCTATTTCTCCATTAGCCTTTTTATCAGTTGTATCTTTAATTATTGGCTGTTCAGATAACGAACATAAATTCCCACAACCAACAGACTCTAGCTCTTCTGTCAAAATTCCTGAATTGATGATTGAAGGAGAAGAGGATCCAGATCATTCTAAAAAAGAAGCTTGGTTTAAAGAAATGCACAAGGCTGCGCCAGATGTAGATTGGAAAGGAATGGATTTTCAAGCTCGGGTTGCAAAAAAACAAGCTCATCGCACCAATAAATCTCGAAACTCAGGTTTAGAGTCTTTTGCGAATGGAAAGCTCATGGGGAGATGGATTGAAAAAGGAAGCAACAACCAAAGTGGTCGAATTAGATTAACTGCGTTCGATACGATTAACCAGAATCTATACTGCTTAACCGATGGTGGATCTTTGTACCAAGGTAAATTAGACGGTTCATCTTGGACTCCTTTGAACGACCAAATGCGATTTAGTGATCCTTCAGGATTACACCTCATCAGGAGCGGGAATGATTTAAGAATTATAGTAGCCACCGCAAAGGGTATTTTATTCTCTGATGATATCGGTGCAAGCTGGTCTGAAGCCACTGGACTTTCTAACGTAATCAGTTGGGGATCTATTAATAAAGTACTTGGTTTTAATGACTACTCAAATGTATTATACGCCCTTGTTAGAGAGTGGAACTACAACAGCTGGAATGAGGTAATGAGCATATACCGTTCTAATGATGCTGGTGAAACCTTTAACTTAATTACTGAATCAGCAACGGCAAACACGGGAGCATCAAACACTCACGATATTTGGACGCACCATCAAGCGGACTCGCTTTGCTTTTACTTGCGAGGAAATGACTTAATTCAGTTCAATAACAACTCAAATCAATTCGATACACTTAGCAACTCTGTACACAACGGAACAAGCAATGCTCTTCTAACTGGACAATACAACAATAACTCGTTGAACTTTTATGTTTACGCTGATCAAGAAATCTACCACTCTGTTGATACAGCACAAACGTGGCAAAACACGGGGAATGTTGGTTACAATCCATTTATGCGATTTAGTTTTAATGCGTCTCTTCAGTCTCCGGGCATTCTCTACTTTGGGGCTGTAAACACTTATGTTTCATACAATAGTGGAACTGATTGGAACCTTGTAAACGAATGGTATGAATATTACGGAGATGAAGAAAATAAACTTCATGCAGACATTCCAGCTATTACTCCTCACCTAAATACTGGTGGTAGTGAATTCACTTTGGTTAGTACTGATGGTGGATTATTCTATTCTGACAATCACTTATCAAGCGTTCAAAACATCTCATTAGCAGGCTTAAACTGTAGTCAATACTACAGCATTTATACAGATAGAAACGACACCAATAACGTATACGCTGGAGCTCAAGATCAAGGATTTCAAAGATCTATCAATGACAATGGTGGAATCATGGATTTTGAACAAACCATTAGTGGTGATTATGCACACCTAACATCTTCTGATAACGGAGCAAGTTTATGGTTCCTATATCCAGGTTTTGTAGCCTATAATGCTAATGCTTCAACAGGAATTTACGATGCAAGCCAAAATTTTAACGGCATTAATTATTTCTGGATGCCACCCATGCAAGCCGTTCCAAACCAACCAAATAAAACGTGGTTATGTGGTGTAAACACAACTACAAACGCACCTCACATTTTTGAGTATACCTACAACAACGGAAATATTTCATCAAACACGTTAAGCTTTGATTTTACAACATTGACTTCTGGTCAATTGAGTGCGATTCAGTTTTCACCGATCAATCCATTATATTGCTTTGTGCTCACCAACAATGGCGAAGTTTTAAAAACTACCGATGGTGGAAACACATTTACAAGAAGCACTTTTAGCACTACGCCAGATCCTCACTATTTCTACGGAAATGCCATTTATGCTTCTGCTACAGACCTAAGAACGATATATGTTGGCGGAAGTGGATACAGCAACCCTGGCGTTTGGGTATCACACGACACGGGTAACACTTTCACCCCAATTGTAAATAACATCCCTTCTACGTTATTCTATGATTTAGTTGGTGATCCAACCGATAGTATCCTTTTTGCTGCTACAGAATTAGGTCCTTATGCTTATGTTGTTTCTGATGACGAATGGTATGCAATACAGGGTGAATCTCCAGATCAAATTTGTTGGAGTGTAGAATTTTTAGAAGAACAGCAAAAAGCCAGATTTGGCACATATGGACGTGGAATATGGGATTTTCAACTCATTGATACCAGTGCAATTGGAGATACAACTGGTATTGATCCAAATTATGGTGCTGATCTATTTCAAATTTATCCGAATCCTTTTGCAACAGAAATCCATATCGGTTTAAAAGAAATGGCTAAAAAAGTTGATATTCAGATTTATACTTTGAACGGACAATTAATTGTTGAACAGGTTCGAAATAACACCAGTAACATTGTGCTTGATTTATCGAAACTTGAAACAGGTACATACGTTGTTAAGCTCAACTCTGATGGTCAACAACAAGTGAAGAAAATATTAAAAATCAATCCATGAAAAAATACGCCATAAGACTCAGCTATTTATTAGGCTTTGCTCTAATGCTTAGTTCATGTAATGATTATAGCTCTACTGTTCCTATCAGCAACGAATCTCATTCTAAAATAGACAGCGTTTATATTGGTTTGTGGCGATTTATGCCTACAACTGAATTGGGTTTAAATAAAGAGAAATTCGAAAATCACTTGCTTGAGGTCTTTCCGTTTAATGATCATGAATATGTTATTCGGATGTATAACCAAGATGATGATCAAATTTTTGCCCGAGGTTTTTTAAGCACGATCAATCATACCAAATATGCTAACGTTCAGATATTGAATTTCAACTCTACTGAGTATTATCTATACAAAACTCACGTTGAAGCCGACACACTTTGGCATTACCCTATCAATAAAAAGGTATTTAACGAACAGTTTAAGAACTCTAAAAAACTGTTTAAAGCCATTTACAAACACCAGAGTGACTCTGGATTTTTCGAAACACCATTAAAATACATCAGAGTTAAACGCAACAAGCTTTACTAAGCGCTGTGAATCTTGTTGTAAAACTTGGTAATCACTGTAGTAATTTGACTCATTTGGAACGGTTTAGAAATGTAATCATCCATTCCTAAATGAATGTAATGTTCTTGGCTATTTCCCATGGCATCAGCAGTTGAAGCAATAATGTATGGCCTATCATCTCCATACTTATCAATGATATTTTTTGTAGCCTCTACTCCATCCATTACTGGCATTTGGATATCCATGAAAATAATGTCGTAATCGTTATTTTCAAGTTTATTCAATACTTCTTGACCATTAGATACAAGCTCACATTCATAGCCTATTTTACGCATGGTTAGTTTGAATAGTTCAGAATTGAGTTCATTATCCTCAGCAATGAGAATTTTCATTGGGAATTCTTTTCCAAATGATTCATCTAACTTCTTCTCTACTTCTCTGCTTTCCTCAACTTTCTTGGTAACGGTATTCAGTTTTAAAGTGAAATAGAAGGTTGCCCCTTCTCCTTCAATACTTTCAACCTGCAGTTGAGAACCCATCATTTTGACCAATCGCTGTGAGATACTCAACCCCAAACCAACACCTCCATATTTTCTAGACATCGAAGAATCTCCTTGTTGGAACGAGTTGAAAATCTTACTCAATTTCTGCTTAGAAATCCCAATTCCAGAATCCTCAACCGAGAAACGGATAGAAACCTGTTGTCCACCAAGTGATTTTACTTTTTCATAAACAGCTAGGTCTAATGTGATGCTTCCATTACTAGTAAACTTAAATGAGTTGCTCAATAAGTTAATCAGTACCTGGCGGAGTCTGTTACCATCTATGTATACTAAATCGGGAAGATCATTGGGAAGATTAACACTGTAATCAATGTTTTTGCGTTTGGCATCATCATCAAAAAGTGGAATGATATGACTTACTAACTCTCTCAGGCTAACTTCTTGGAAATCCAGTTCCATTTTGTTTGCCTCCATTTTAGAAAAGTCGAGGATATCATTCAATAATACCATCAAGTTTTGACTACTGGTTGAAATAGCATTGAGGTATTTCTCTTGCTCTTCAGTTAAAGGAGTGTCACGCATCAAGAATGTCATACCAATAATGGCATTCATTGGCGTTCTAATCTCATGACTAACAGTTGCAATAAACTCTGATTTTACCTGAAGTGCTTCTTTAGCCTCGTTTATGGCCTCATTCAGCTGGGTGTTTTTCTCTTCGAGAGCCGTATTTAATTCCCCAAACTCATCTCTATTTACCTTGATGATATGATACTGTCTGTACAATAAAACACCAATAAACACACTGGCAACCAAAGCCACGAATGAAGCAATGAATAGTAAGTAATTCTTACGCTTCTCGCTTTCTTGAATTTCAGTGATCTTACGTAAATTAGAGATTGTACGCTTGTTGAACTCCGTCTCGTACTTGAGACGCATCTCAGCCATTTGGTTAGAGGCAGTATACTGAGATAGTGAATCATCAATCACCTGAGCCATTTTTAAGTAGTGATAAGCAAACTCATAATCTCCATCTAGATAATAGATCTTGGATAGATACTCGTATGCTTGAAGTGTGAAATTGAACGTTTTAGATTTATTCTCAATTTCAACGGTTTTGTTAAACCACTTTTTGGCTGCTTTGTAATCTTGATTATGGTATTTTACAGAACCTAAACCAAAAGTAGCTTCGTTTAAATGGTGGAGTGATTTGTACTTATTGATTATATCAATTGACTCTAGATATAGCTTTTCGGCCTTCTTATACTCGCCAATTTTAAACCAAAAATCAGCCAGTTGAATATAAGTTACAGACAAACTGAAATCATTGCCCAACTGCTTCTTGAAGTTTATCGCTTGATTGAAATACCGTATAGCTTCATTGGTATTATCTAAGTTGGCATACACTTGCCCTAAGTTGGTGCAAATAATTCCTTTTTTCTCAATAACATTCAATGAATCAGCCAAAGCCAAACCTCTAAGCAAAAACTCCCTTGCACTTTCTTGCTGCCCCATATTCATGTAAGACAAGCCAATATTGTTGTAAGCTGGAATGAGATCTAAGCTAGATAATGACTTTTTCTCTCGAATCTCAATTGATTTGTAGAAGTACTCAAGAGCCTTGGTATTCTCACCTTTAATTTGATAAGACAACCCTAAATTGTTGTACAGCTTAGCTAATAAATCAGAATCATTTTGAGCCGATTTAACTTCAAGAGCATTGTTATAAAAACCAACAGCTTGATCAATAAGCCCCATGTTTTTTGAAACAACACCCAACTGGTTGTAAATCTTGGCCAGGGACTCTTGATTATTACTAGATTCTAGAATTTCTTTTGCTTTTGTGAGATATGAAAATGCCTCCTCTAGTTGGTTTGTTCTGTAAAGCTTTGTTCCAATATCAGAATAGGCTGATACCAACTGAAGCGTATCACCTAATTCAGTTGCTAACTCAACACGAGATTTATTATAGAATAATGCTGAATCTAGATTTTCATTGAAATAAATACTATCTAGTTCAACGTATGCATTCAATATTGTAAGATCACTTGTGCTGGACGAAACGACATGTAGTAAGCTATCTTTTTTGTTGTCAGAGAAACCATCTATTGAGATAGTTACTAACACACCAATTAGTGAGAATATTTTAACAAGATTGGGTAGTCTTGTTGCTTTCATTAGAATGATTGTAAAAATATCGATGTTAGGTTAGCCATGGATTTCTTGCTAACAAAGCTAATCAATTCTTCTACGAAAACTAGAAAAGTAAAAAGTAGTAGGAAGGAGATTCCTCCCTACTATTCTATGATATTGAGTTTCTTACCTTAACGGTGTAATCTCTAACTGCTTTACCTACAGGAATATTTTCTTTCTCCATGTGATTGATAACCCAAATGGCTGCCATTACATGGGTAAGTTGTTCTCCTTCATCATTGCCTTCTACTTCGATTTCAGGAGTTTGTTCTTCTAATAAAGCCTCTTCGGCTTTTGAAAGTTGCTCTACTGAATATTCAGCAACCAATTTCTTAATTACTGGAACTTGCATGGTTATACCAATTTATTGATCAATTCAACAACTTTCTCTTCTTTAGATGTAGGCTGACCAGCTACAAATTTACCGTTTTCGAAAACCGCGATAAATGGTAAGTTGTTTACTTCAGCTGCTTTTCTTGCTTCTTCGTTTTCTTCAGCATTTACATCTAAAAAGGTAATTCCTGCATACTCTTCATTGTTAGACAATCTCTTGTATTTAGGAGAAAGAAGTTTACATGAACCACACCAATCTGCAAAGTACTTTACTACTACTTTGTTATTTTCTTCTAATATTGATTTGAAATCGTTATCTGTTGCTACTTGAACTGCCATAATCTTCTATTTTGATCACAAAAGTAAAGCGTAAAAATACGGTGAAGGGTTTTCTACTTCAAATAAGCTTTATACTAATATTAAACAGTTTTATATCTGTTACTCAAGCTCAAGATTCAATTAGCTACCCAATGGCGCTATTAAAAGAGCAAGGTGCTATATGGTCTTCTCCAGCTAGGATCAAGAAAAAAGACATTTTGCCAATTAGTTTAATTGGTGTTTCAACGGCAGTTGCATTTTCTTTTGATTGGGATATTCATCAACAAACTCCCAGTTTGAATTCAAATTTTAAAACTGGGGTTGACTATTTTACTGAGCTAGGATCTCCATTTACATTAGTAGCTCTAGATGTAGTTGGATTTACTGTAGGAAAAATATCAAAGAATGAACGGCTTACCAAAACCAGTGAATTGGCCAGTTTGAGTCTAATTAATACAGCTATTGTAACTGTAGTTTTTAAAGGTCTTACCGGGAGAGAAAGACCAAGTGAAACGGACAATCCATTTCTATTCCATGGTCCATCATTAGAGCATTTTTCATTTCCATCATTTCATGCAG
Source organism: uncultured Flavobacteriales bacterium (assembly GCA_913045895.1). GTDB lineage: Bacteria > Bacteroidota > Bacteroidia > Flavobacteriales_G > Salibacteraceae > UBA6049. The sequence continues at coordinate 13,741 of CAJWSQ010000053.1, forward strand.
CTGGATCTTGGGCTATGGCCACATCAATTGCCCGTTCTTACCCTGAAAAAAAATGGATTGGAATAACCTGTTACACCTTAGCAACAGGTGTATCTGTAAGTAGAGTTTTAATTGACAAACATTGGACAAGTGATGTTGTAATTGGTTCAGCCTTAGGATTTGGAATAGGTACTCTGGTAAACCGAATTCACGAGAATGATCACTTTGTCTTCTTCCCTATTTTTCAAACCTATAAAGGAGTTGGTTTAAGCTATCAATTCTAGAGTTTTTTGGCTTCCTCCCAGTAGACATCCATTTCAGCTAAAGTCATTTCTGAAAGTTGTTGATTGTTCTCTTTGGCTTTCGATTCTAAATATTGAAATCGCTTAATGAATTTTCGGTTGGTTTTTTCCAACGCATCTTCAGGATTAACCCCAATAAAACGTGCGTAATTGATCATGCTAAATAATACATCTCCAAACTCAGCTTCTAAATCTTCTTGAGAAGTTCCTTTTTTCACTTCATCTTGAAGCTCACCCAATTCTTCTTGTACTTTATCCCATACCTGATCTTGGTTATCCCAATCAAAACCAACACCCTTTACTTTTTCTTGAATACGGTTGGCTTTCACCATTGCTGGTAATGAATTAGGAACACCTTGAAGTACACTTTTCTTTCCTTCTTTTAACTTAAGCTGTTCCCAGTTCTTTTTTACATCCTCTTCGTTTTCAACTTTGGTATCACCATAGATATGAGGATGTCTGTGTATCAACTTATCACAAATGGCGTTGAGTACATCGGCAATATCAAACTGCTTTTGTTCATAAGTCATATTGCCCCATTAAGGAATATGAAGATTATGAAAATACGTGTAATGCTTTACCTTTACAAACATCATCTTATGAAAGAATGGAATTTTTGGGAGATGCTATTTTAGGGAGTGTTGTTTGTTCTTATTTATACAAACGATTAAACAAGTTTCCACAACTCATAGCACGATAAGTTCAAAGGAAGAAAACTTACCAGATGGCAGTTACCAACAGAAGTTCTATGACAGTGATCAAGCTAAACAAACATTT
>CAJWSQ010000054.1 GCA_913045895.1 uncultured Flavobacteriales bacterium
CAAAGAAAAACATCATCATTAAAGGTGCACGCATGCACAATTTAAAAAACATTGATGTTGCCATCCCACGAAATGAAATGGTTGTGGTTACCGGATTGTCTGGATCTGGTAAATCTTCGTTGGCTTTTGATACGCTTTATGCCGAAGGCCAGAGACGATATGTAGAGAGTCTTTCCTCATATGCTCGTCAGTTCATGGGCAAACTGGACAAACCTGAAGTTGATTATATCAGCGGAATTTCTCCAGCAATAGCTATTGAACAAAAAGTAAATACGCGCAATCCAAGATCAACCGTTGGAACTACAACTGAGATTTACGATTACCTTAAATTGCTTTTTGCCCGAATAGGCAAAACTTACTCTCCAATTAGTGGAAAGGAAGTTAAAAGTGATACCGTTTCTGATGTTGTAAATTTTATTCAAGAACAGCCTGAAGGAACACGAATTGTGATTGCGGCTCCTTGGTTAATGAAATCAGACCGAACTTTAGAAGACGGCATTCAGATACTTTTACAACAAGGTTTTAACCGTGTATTGGTTGACAATAAACCTGTAAGATTAGAGGATCTTTCTCCATCTGAAATGGATGAAACGAACCTTCCGTTGTTGCTGATAGATCGCATTAGTGTTACGACTGAAGAAGACAATCAAGCGCGAATAGCAGATTCCGTTCAAACGGCATTTTATGAAGGTGATGGCGCTTGTTACATCGATGTTTATGAAGGTAAAGAGCCATCTCGACATGAATTCAACAACCGTTTTGAATTAGATGGAATCACCTTTGAAAAACCTTCAGCTCACTTCTTTTCTTTCAATAACCCAGTAGGTGCGTGTAAAACCTGTGAAGGCTTTGGAAGTGTAATCGGAATTGATCCTGATTTGGTTATTCCAAACAAGAGTTTATCAGTTTATGATGATGCTATTGTTTGTTGGCGCGGTGAAAAAATGAGTGAGTGGAAACACCAATTGGTGATGAATGCTCCTTATTTCGATTTCCCTGTTCATCGGGCTATTGCTGACCTAACGGAAGAGCAATATAACTTGCTGTGGACTGGCAACAAACACTTTGAAGGATTGGATAGATTCTTCAAACATTTAGAAGAAAACAGTTATAAAATTCAATACCGCGTAATGCTTTCTCGCTATCGCGGAAAAACCACTTGCCCTGATTGTAAAGGCTCTCGATTAAGAAAAGACGCTTCTTACGTTAAGGTCAATGAAAAATCAATCATCGATTTGGTTTCATGGCCAGTTGAACGATTGGCTCCTTGGTTTTCTGATTTAAAAAATCACTTAACCGATTACGACATCAAAGTGATTAAGCGTTTGTTGATTGAGATTGAAAATCGATTACTATACCTACAAGAAGTTGGTTTGGGATATTTAACCTTGAATCGACTTTCAAATACGTTATCTGGTGGCGAATCACAACGCATCAATTTGGCTACAACTTTAGGAAGTAGCTTGGTTGGTAGCATGTACATTTTAGATGAGCCAAGCATCGGACTTCATCCACGTGATACGCAGCGTTTGGTTGGCGTTTTGAAATCTTTGAAAAAGCTCGGAAACACCGTAATTATTGTTGAGCACGAAGAGGAAGTGATGCAAGCCGCAGACCAGATTATTGATTTGGGGCCAATGGCTGGAAGTCATGGTGGCGAATTGATTTTCCAAGGCGATCATGAGGCTTTAATAGATGAAAAAGAGAGTTTAACCGCTCAATATTTAACTGGACGAAAAGTGATTCCGGTTCCAACTCAAAGACGCGAATGGAAGAAAAGCATCGATGTTTTTGGAGCTCGAGAAAATAACTTAAAAAATATCCACGCGAGTTTCCCACTTGGAGTAATGACTGTAATCACTGGTGTTAGTGGTTCGGGAAAAACATCTTTGGTTAAACAAATCGTTTATCCGGCACTTCAAAAGAAAATTGGAGATTACAGCGATCAGGCTTCAGGTAAGTTTGACAAAATAGATGGTGAAATTGGTTCAGTGAAAAACATTGAAATGGTTGACCAAAATCCAATTGGAAAATCATCTCGTTCAAATCCTGTAACCTACGTAAAAGCATTTGACGATATCCGTTCACTCTATTCTTCTCAGAAACTCTCCAAAATGAGAGGCTACAAACCTTCTTATTTCTCATTCAATGTAGAAGGTGGAAGATGCGAAAACTGTAAAGGTGAAGGAACCATTACCGTTGAAATGCAATTCATGGCCGATGTGCATTTGGTTTGTGATGTATGTAAAGGAAAACGTTACCAATCTGACATTCTTGAAATCACATATCGAGGTAAATCTATTAGTGATGTGTTAGACATGACTATTGATGATGCGATTGAGTTTTTTAGTGAAGGAGGAGAAAATGCTAGCAAAAAGATTGTTGCTAAACTTCAACCGTTACAAGATGTTGGTTTGGGTTACATTCAGCTCGGACAAAGCAGCAGTACACTCAGCGGTGGTGAGGCACAACGAATCAAATTAGCCTCATTCTTAAGCAAAGGAAGTTCTCAAGAAAAAACCATTTTCATTTTTGATGAACCAACTACAGGTTTGCACTTTCATGATATCGAAAAACTATTGCTTGCCTTTTATGCGTTGATTGATCAAGGTCATACTATTTGGGTTGTAGAACACAATACTGAAGTAATCAAGTGTGCAGATTGGGTAATTGATTTAGGTCCTGAAGGTGGAGAAGCTGGTGGTAATTTAGTGTTCGCTGGAACACCTGAAGATCTAGTAAAAGTGAAAGAAAGCTACACCGGAAAGTTCTTGAAAGGAAAGCTGTAAAAAGCTAAACTACTGGAGTTTTATATAAAAACCACATTACAACAACGGTTGCTAAAACGCTAACGCCTACATTGGCCATTGCCCAAATCCATTCATTGGCTTTGAGTAACAACATGGTTTCGTAGCTGAACGTGGAGAAAGTTGAGAATCCACCGCAAAAGCCAACAATAATTAGTGGTCTAAACCAAACTGATTTGGCTAAAGAAGTTCCAACTTGATTAACTGCCCAAACTAAAACTAGGCAAGCAAGCAGGTTGGCAAAAAATGTAGCAATTGGCAGATTCGATTTGAGGTTTTTAACCACATAAAGCGAAACTCCAAATCTAGCCATAGAGCCTAATCCACCTCCTACGAATACTGAAATCCAAGTAGCTAGCTGATCCATTTCATTCTCCATTTTTGGTAAATGAAACCGAATAAACTTCCTGAAATCACTCCAATTAATCCACCGCAGATAATATCTCCGGGGTAATGAACTCCTAAATAAATTCTTGAGTAACTCACCGTAATAGCCCAAATCCAGATAACAGTATTCCAAGCTCGGTATTGGAGTGCTTTTGAAATAAAAGCAGCTAAAGCCAGTGTATTGGCTGCATGAGAAGATACAAATCCGTATTTACCACCTTTGTAAATATGGCCATTTGGATCGGTCAGTAAATGAACCAATCCATCTAAACTCGGATCATGAGAAGGTCTTAACCTTCCCACTAAAGGTTTCAATAAACCCGATGAAAGTTGGTCTGCCATGGTAATTGCCAATACAATACAAACCACCAAACCAACAATCGTTTGCCAATGAAATTCGGTGAAATCTTTAGAATCTTGCCTGATAATCAAATAAAGCAAAACTGCATAGAGTGGAATCCAAATTGCCACTTGAGAGATATACCAAAAAGGTGTATCCAGTATGGAAAAATGAATTCCGTTGAGTGCTAAAAAAAGTGCTGTATCGATATGGTTTAGCCACTCGATCATTTGTTATCAGCAATCAATTTCCAGAGTTCGTCTTTTAATTCTTGAATTCCTTGTTGAGCCACACTCGAAATAAAAACCGTCTTAATTTCTTTTGGCAATTCAGCTTTCAATTCCTCTTTGAGTTCATCATCCAACATATCGGCTTTAGTAATAGCCAGAATACGGTTTTTATCCAACAATTCAGGGTTATACTTTTCCAACTCGTTAATTAAAATGCGATACTCTTCAGCTACATCATCGGCATCACAAGGCACCATAAATAAAAGTGCTGCATTTCGCTCAATGTGACGTAAGAAAGTTAATCCTAAGCCTTTTCCTTCGGCTGCTCCTTCAATAATCCCAGGAATATCAGCCATCACAAAAGATCTATCGCCACGGTAGTAAACCATTCCCAAATTAGGCGTTAATGTGGTAAACGCATAATTGGCAATTTCTGGTTTTGCAGCTGAAATAACAGATAAGAGTGTAGATTTCCCTGCATTGGGGAATCCAACCAAACCTACATCAGCTAATATTTTAAGTTCTAAAATTTTCCACTTGTCGTCCCCAGGTTCACCAGGTTGAGCAAAGCGCGGAGTTTGATTTGTTGCCGATTTGAAATGAGCATTACCCAATCCACCACGACCACCGGCTAGAAGAACTACCTCTTCGCCATCCTCCGTAATTTCAAAATCAATTTCACCAGTATCTGCATCGCGGGCAACCGTTCCAAGAGGAACATCAAGGATGATATCATCCCCATCTTTCCCTGTACTGGTTTGCTTGCCTCCATTTTCACCGGGACCGGCAATAATGTGCTTGCGATACTTGAGGTGAAGCAACGTCCACATTTGTCTGTTACCACGAAGAATGATGTGGCCACCACGACCTCCATCGCCACCATCGGGGCCACCTTTAGCAACAAACTTTTCTTTACGTAAATGGGCAGATCCTGCTCCACCCTTACCGGAACGGCAGTTAATTTTTACGTAATCAACAAAGTTTGATCCTTGAACTTTGCGATTCTTCTTGTGTACAGACACGTATAGTTATTTTTTAAGCTCTATTACTTTTTACTGTCGATGGCAGTGTACAAGCGACCAGCAATATCATCAATTGATCCGATACCGTCAATGCTTACAAATTTGCCTTGAGCAGAATAAAAATCTTTTAATGGAGCTGTTTTTGAGTTGTATTCTTTAATGCGGTTTTCAATAATCGTTTCATCTTGATCATCGCTTCTTCCGCTTACTTTACCACGCTCTAGCAATCTGCGTTTCAATTCTTCATCATCTACTTCAAGCGCTAACATCAATGTGATAGCTGTATTTTTAGATGCTAAGAATGTATCTAGTGCTTCTGCTTGAGCTGTTGTTCTTGGAAAGCCATCGAAGATGAATCCATTTGGTGATTCATGCTTAGAAACTTCACTTTCTAACATTGAGATAGTTACTTCATCAGGAACTAATTCTCCTTTATCGATGTAGCTTTTCGCTAATTTACCCAATTCTGTTTCGCCTTTAATATTGGCTCTGAAAATGTCACCGGTTGATAAGTGAACCAGGTTGTACTTGTTAATCAAGTTTTCAGATTGAGTTCCTTTCCCTGCGCCCGGAGGGCCAAATAATACTAGGTTTAACATGTCCGTTTAATTGCTTTACGTTGTCTCTCTGTAAATTTCTTTCAAGTTTCTGCCTGCCCCATCGTAATCTAAACCATATCCAACAACAAACTCCTCGCCTATTTCAAAGGCCGAATAGGTAATTGGAATTGACTTGTGATAACACGATGGTTTAAACAAAAGTGCACAAATTTTGACCGAAGCTGGTTGGTTGATTTCCAATTTTTTCGACAGATATTCGATCGTTTTGCCACTTTCAACAATGTCTTCAACCACAATTACATCACGTCCGTTTACCTCTTCAGGAACCCCCATTAATTCCTTAACTTTTCCTGTAGATTCAACGCCTTCGTAAGATTTATACCTTACAAAATGAACTTCGCAATCGAGATTGATAGATTTGAGTAGGTCGCTAGTAAACATAAAAGCCCCATTTAAAACACTTAAAAAAATGGGCTTCTTACCTGCATAATCACGAGAGATAACTTCAGCCAATTGCGATACACGTTCCAAAATTTCTTCGGAAGAGATCATTGGCTCGAAGGTGCGATCCAACAAGGTAAGGTTGTTATTCATGCATTTATATTTACCAGATACTGCTACAAATATGCAATTTTCTTGGCCTTCACAATTCGACTTTATTCATATCCACCTTCAGTTTTGTTTTATATGCCTATCTCCCCACCCAAAATTTTATCTTTGGCGCCATGGAAAAACGCTTTTACGGCAACGATTTTAAACTCGGAATCTTAGGTGGCGGACAGCTTGGCCGCATGTTTATTCAGGAGGCAGTAAACCTCAATTTATCAGTACACATTATTGATCTAGACCCAAACGCTCCGTGCAAGGAGATTGCATCAACATTCACGCTTGGCGATTTGAAAAGCTATGATGATGTAATGGCATTTGGAAAAGACAAGGATGTGTTGACCATTGAGATTGAACACGTTAATGTTGATGCACTTGAAGAACTCGAAAAACAAGGAGTAAAAGTATTTCCACAACCTCATGTTTTGAGAACCATTCAAGACAAGGGGTTACAAAAGTTATTCTACCAAAAAGAAGGAATTCCAACTCCTGATTTTTATTTGGTTGAGAATAAAGCTGAAATCGATCAGTATTTAACCCAAATGCCTTTCATGCAGAAAATGCGTAAAGGTGGTTATGATGGAAAAGGTGTTACACCATTAAAATCAGAAGCTGATTTAGAAACTGCTTTTGATGCTCCATCTGTGCTAGAGTCATTTGTAGACTTGAAGAAAGAGTTGTCTGTTATTGTAGCTCGCAACGAGAGAGGTGAAATGAAAAGTTTCCCTGTTGTTGAGTTAGAATTCAACCCAGAAGCAAATCTAGTTGAGTATTTATTCTCACCTGCTTCAATCTCTGAAGATGTTGAAACTAAAGCTCGAGAAGTAGCTGAATTGGTTGCGAACAAACTTGACATTGTTGGATTATTGGCTGTTGAGCTCTTTTTAACTCACGATGATGAAGTTTTGGTAAACGAAATTGCACCTCGCCCGCACAATAGTGGTCACCAAAGCATCGAAGGGAATTACACCTCTCAATTTGCGCAACACATGCGCTCTATTTTGAATATGCCGCTTGGTGATACTTCAATTATTCAGCCAAGTGTAATGGTGAATATTCTTGGAGAAAAAGATTATACAGGTGAAGCCATAGTTGAAGGACTGGACGAATGCTTGAGTTTACCGGGTGTTTTCATTCATATGTATGGTAAAAAAATCACCAAGCCATTCCGTAAAATGGGACACGTAACCATCGTTAATCCAGATTTAGAAAAGGCAAAATCAATTGCAAATCAAGTTAAAGACACTTTAAAAATTATAGCATAATGGCAGCACAAGTAGGAATTATTATGGGTAGCAAATCTGATTTACCTGTTATGCAAGAAGCGGCAGATGTATTGAAAGAATTAGGTGTTGAATATGAAATCAACATTGTGAGTGCACACCGCACACCTGAGTTGATGTACAATTATGCTAAAAGTGCTGCTGACAAAGGATTGAAAGTGATTATTGCTGGAGCTGGTGGCGCTGCTCACCTCCCTGGAATGACGGCTTCTTTAACACCACTTCCTGTAATTGGTGTTCCTGTAAAATCTAGAAACTCAATTGATGGTTGGGATTCTGTATTGAGCATCTTACAAATGCCAGGTGGAGTTCCTGTGGCAACAGTAGCATTAGACGGAGCAAAAAATGCTGGTATTCTAGCTGCTCAAATAGTTGGTGCATTTAATCCCGATATTTTAGAAAACATCAAAAACTACAAAGAGGCGTTAAAAGTTAAGGTTCTTGAGAGTGCTAAAACCATGTAATTGAAGCTTTCGTAATCAAAACATAATGTACTAATTGCAGCTCCAATTCATCGGTTCTTGTTAATTTGACACCTCAACAGTGCCATGAAATACATTTTAGCCTTTTTCATTTTGTCGGTTTCGACAATCAGTTCATTTGCTCAATTGGCCAATCCGCATTTTGGTTCAAGGTCAGCAGCAATGGGCGATGCTTCTGTAACCAATACAGATATTTGGGCGGTTCATCACAACCAAGCAGCTATGGCTTTTATTGAAAAAAGCGGTGTTGGAATTGGCTACCAAAACCGATTCTTGGTTCAGGAACTTGCATTAAAAGGATTGGTGGGAGCTATCAAAACCAAGTTCGGAACCTTTGGCGTTAATGTTTCTCAATTTGGTTACAGCCAATACAACGAAAATAAATTCGGTTTAGGTTATGCCATGAAACTCTCTCCGAAACTCAGCGCTGGCTTACAATTTAATTACCAATATTTTGCCTTTGGTGAAGAAACTTACGGTAATAAAGGTGTATTCACCACAGAGTTTGGCGTGTTGGGTAAACTCACCAATGAATTGACCATTGGAGCTCATTTTTACAATTTGAATTATGCTCAAATTGCAGATTACGATGAAGAACATCTGCCCATGATTTTTAGACTGGGAGCTGGATATCAATTCTCAGAAAAATTCTTTACCAATCTCGAGGTTGAAAAAGGTTTAGAAACCGATGCCAATGTAAAAATTGGTGCTGAATATAAGATTGTAGAGCAAATCGCCATTAGAGGTGGAATAAACACTTATCCGTTCAGCAATTCATTCGGATTTGGGTTCAATCATAAAGGCATTCACTTAGATATTGCTGCAGCTTATCAAAGCACTTTAGGCTACTCACCACAAGCATCTTTGCAATACAACTTTTAATGAGCAGATTCATTAAAATAGGGTTGTTGGCAATTTCATTTTTCGGAATTTCAATTCGCGCTCAAGCACAATCTGAAGAAGATAGAAAAAACAATATCATTCAGCAGCGTATTGAGTTTATTGCTGAACAAGCCGATAATGAAAACTTGGATTACACCACCATGTTTGATCTTTTGGCATTCTATTATGAGCATCCGCTTAATATCAACGAAGCCTCATCAGATCAACTGTTAGAACTCCAACTTCTCACTCCATTTCAGGCATTAGCCATTGAAACTTACATCAAACAATACGGGAAATTAACTACGATCTATGAGTTGAGAAATATCCCAGATTTAGATGCTACAACCATTCAAACCATTTTACCATTTATTACGGTTACAGGACCTGCTCCCAGAAACACATTCTCTTTCAAAAAGGTAAAAGAATGGAGCCGTCATGAAGCTATGGTTCGTTATTCTGCAGTACTCGAAGACCAAAGAGGTTTTGTATCTGAAGATGGTGAAGATCCTGCTTACGAAGGATCAAATGCTCGGATTTATGCTCGATACAGAGTTCGAGCAGGACAAATATTTTCAGCTGGTGTAACGGCAGAAAAAGATCCTGGAGAAGCTTTTGGACAAGGAAGTAATCCCAACGGATTTGATTTTTATTCTGCACATCTTTTCGCAAGAAATATCGGAATTGTAAAAGCTGTTGCCATTGGCGATTATCAAGCACAATTTGGACAAGGCCTAACTTATTGGAGCGGACTATCATTTGGTAAAACGGGGCAAGGAACAAACGTCATGCGATTTGGTCAAGGTCTAAAACCTTACGCCAGTGCTAATGAGAACTTGTTTTTGCGTGGAGGCGGTGTTACTCTAGGCCAAAAGCATTGGGATGCGACATTATTCTATTCCAACAAAAATATTGACGCTGGTGTTGGTGCTACCGACACACTGAGCAGAGAGACCACTTTTACATCCTTTCAACAAAGCGGACTTCACCGCACCGAAACTGAAATTGCTGGAGAAGATTATTTGAATGAGCAATTAGCTGGAGCGCACATCAGCTACCAACGAGAGCATTTTCAACTTGGAGTAACAAGTGTTTATACGCAATACGACAGGGCTGCTCGAAGAAATTTAAGACTCTATAATCAATTCTATTTCAATGATGAAGAGAATGTAAACACCGGAATTGATTTTAACTGGATGATCAAAGGTATCGAGTTTTTTGGTGAAGTTTCACATTCAAGAAATGGAGCTGTGGCATATTTAGCTGGAGCTCAATTTAAGCCTCACCCAAGGTTAGAATTTGTTTTATTGCAACGTAACTATCCCAAAGATTACCAAGCAGTATACAGCGGTGCATTTGGTGAAAATGGAAGCAATTCAAACGAGCGAGGCACCTATGCTGGCGCCACTTTTTATGTAACACCAAGGTTAACTTTTAGTGGCTATTTTGATCGCTACAGATTTGATTGGTTGAATTACAGAATTGACAGCCCGAGTGAGGGAGCAGATTGGACTACACAGTTAAACTACGTACTAAACCGTGAGGTAAGTATGTATGTACGCTACCGCGAAGAACACAAATACCGCAATCCAAGCAGTGAAGATTCAGACGAAGTTTACAAACCTGTTGGTACAATTAAAAGAAGCATCCGCTATCATATCGATTATGATTTAACCTCACACATTAGCTTAGCCAACCGCTTTGAGGTTAGTCAATTCGATATGGAAAACTCAGCTACAGAAAGAGGTTTCTTAATTTATCAGGATGTCAAATACTCTTTCTGGAAAGATAAAATCGCCCTATACGGAAGAATGGTATTGTTTGATATTGATGATTACGATGCACGTATTTACACCTACGAAAACGATGTTTTGTATTACTTCTCAGTTCCTGCTTTGCAATACCAAGGCTGGAGAGCATACGCCATGCTCAGGTGGAAAATAAACAGACGAGCTTCTTTTTGGGTAAAATGGAGCCGAACAACTTACACCAATCAAAAAACAGTAGGGTCTGGATACGACCAAATAAATGAACCAAATAGAAACGATATCCGAGTTCAGCTAAGAATTCGTATCTAGCATTTCATCCAAATTCATAAATTGCGATTTATGAGAAAATGGCTCTTACTCATTTTCATTCCGATTAACCTCGTTGCACAACCATATCAATCTGTTGATGAATTGGCTGAAGAATTCATTCATGCTCTCCGCAAGATGGAGACTACAGAATTCAAAAAACTATACCCAACCGATAGTGTTGTAGTTTCTAACATGGATGAAAACCTAGGATTTCACCTACAAGACTCACTTATAAGCGATTACACCAATATTGTAAGGAAAGGATTAGAGCTTGGAATTGATTGGAGTAAGATTCGTTTCATTAAGGCAGAGTACATTACAACCTACGATGGACCTTTCTTAATTGCCCAACCCTGCGTGGTTATATTTCAGCACCGTTTGTTCAGGTACGCTATTAATATCAACTGCTCAAAAATTAACGATAGCTGGGGTCTAGTACCTATAAAAAGAGATAACGAGTTGATATACTTGAAAAAGATATAAAGCCGCTGTATATTAGCGCTCTCAACTCAATCGCATATGCATTCAAAAACACTAACCACGCTTACAAGTGGATTAGCTATATACATAACCACCTGTATAATTTCATGTATCCTACTTTTTTCAACTGGATCTTTAATAGCTCAAGTTACACCAGCTGATTTATTAGTTGGTTTAACAGCACATTACCCTTTGGATAACAATGGAAATGACATCAGTGGAAATAATTACAACGGAGTTCCATCAAATGTGACGGCAGTAGCCGATAGAATGGGCACAGCAAATTCTGCTTATCAGTTTTCCAGCACAAGTTCAGTTGTCACTTTAAACAATAACAGCCCGATAATAAGCAATACAGTTTTCTCAATCTCTGCATGGGCAAACATGTATAACACAGGAGGCGGAACCTCTTCTAATGTTAGCACTATCTTTTCACAAAGAGATAATAGCACCGGTAATGTCTCTACCATTGTACTAAACTCTGAGGCCAGTTCTGGAACAGCCAGGTTCAACTTAAGAACATATGGTAATAGTGGACAAAATGTACAAGGCCCCAATGCCGGTTACAGTAATTGGGTACACTACACTGGCGTTAGTGATGGCAGCACCATCAAACTATATATTAATGGTAATCTAGTTGGAACATCACCAATTTCGTCCCTAGGAAGCGTTACTACAAGTATCGATCATGTTGAAATCGGAAGACAAAGTTATGGAGGAGGTGTAGGAGGATCATTATACGGAGTAATAGATGATGTAAGAATTTACAATAGAGCACTTACCAGTGATGAAGTAGAATACTTAGCTTGCCCCGCTCAAACTGATATTGATATAAACGACACAACAATCAGCGCTGGTGCGGCTTTAAACTTCAACAACTATCAAACATTACACCCTCACACATGGACTATTGATGGAACACAGGTTTCCACTTCAACAAGCTTAACACACCAATTCAATACACCAGGCACATACGAAGTTGTACTCTCATCAACTGATGGCTTTTGTACAAGTTATGATACGGTGAGCATCACTGTATCTGCTAACCCATGTTACCCATCAAGTTCTTCATTCACTTTAAGCGACAGCTTAATACTTCACTATCCTTTTGATGGAAATGCAAATGATGTAAGTGGTAATAATCTATTTCCAACATTATACAGCTCACCTACTTTAACCTCAGATCGTTTTGGGAACATCAATAGCGCCTATGACTTTGATGGAATCAACGATTATATGCAGCGTAATAACCCTACCCAATTAGATGTTGTTCCAAGAACGATGTCAATTTGGTTTAAACCTGATATTATTCCTAGTTCAAATTCACCATTCATTTCATATCAAGGTGATAATATGTCAACAGGGATGATTTTTGCAACACTAACTTCTGCTGGGAACATTAACCTTTCTGCTGGTGGTTATCCTATTTTAAATGCCTATTCAGGAAGCTCATTGATTGGTGACTGGCATAATTTAGTATTGACAACAGATGGCACTACCAATTATTACTATTTAGATGGTGTCTTATTTAACACCAATACATATGGCACAGCTAATGTTGGAAGCACCACACCCACCGCCAATTTCGTACTCGGCCGCCATCGTACTGGAGGCTCTGGCTACAGTTATTTTAATGGCCAAATTGATGACGTAAGGTACTACAGCCGAGAGCTTTCAGCCAGTGAAGTAGAGTACCTTTACTGCCCTTCTCAAACTGAGATTGATGTTAATGACACACTAATTACAAGTGGCACTACGTTAAACTTCAACAACTTCTGCACTGAGTACCCGCACACGTGGTATGTGAACGGTTCGCAATACACCACTGATACAACATTGAACTACACATTCAACTCTGTCGGAGTCAATCAAGTTGTTCTATCTTCTACAGATGGATTCTGTGTAAGTTACGATACAACTTACGTACGCATTCTACCTCCTGCAACCTGTTTGGGAGTAGATTCAGCCTCATTAATTTCTGAGACTTCTGGTAGCTTCAATGCTTCACTTACCAATTACGATCACCTAGGAAATGCCTCCACTTCTGTGTCAGACATGAATAACGATGGTATTCCTGAGATGGTAATTGGAGCCCCAGGTGATGATGATGGTGCAACTGATGTAGGTGCCTTATACATCATCAACACCAACACATCTGCTTTGGTTACCGACTATATTAAAATCTCTGCAGACTCGGGTAATTTCGGAACTGGATTAGATGCTGGCGATCAGTTTGGTTACTCAATTGCACCAGTTGGAGATTTAAATAACGATGGTTATCCTGATGTTGCAGTTGGTGCACCTTACGATGATGATGGAGGAATCAATAGAGGAGCTGTTTGGATTCTATTCTTAGACTCTGCTGGAGTTGTATCCAAACAAAAAATATCAGACACTCAAGGTGGTTTATCAGAGTCGTTGAGCAACAACGACAATTTTGGTTATTCAGTAAATAACATTGGCGATTTAAACAATGATGGATTTGAAGATATCGCCATAGGAATGCCTTATGATTACATATCATCAACTAACGATGGATCTGTCTTAATCCTTTTCTTGAATGCCAATGGAACAGTGTCTTCTGAGGCTAAAATCAGTAGATCATCAAGTGTATTATCTAGCTTACTAAGCAATGGTGATCAGTTTGGTTCTTCAGTAGCTAATCTAGGTGATATCAATGGTGATGGAAATGATAAATTAGATTTTACGTACATTGAAGATTTAGTGAGAGGAATTAGTTATTGTTGCGATAATGAAAAATCTAAAAATGAAACTTTTAATATAACGGCTGGTAATGCAAGAAAAATTAATGATTTGATAGATATTCTTAAGAATGAATTTAAAAATATAAAAATTAATTATAAAGAAAGAGAAAAGTTTATGCCAGAAAGAGGAACCTTAAGAACTGATAAGGCAAAGAGATTATTAAATTTCAAAGCAAATCATTCTATAGAATCTGGATATCAGGAATATATTAATTGGTATAAAAATTTTTGGGATGGCATAAGTAGATAAATAAAAACTATGGGATTAAAATCTTTTAATAGTAAAAAAAAAACTTTCATAATTGCTGAGATAGGCAACAATCATGAGGGTAGCGTTAAAAATGCTAAGAAATTAATTAAATATGCATCAAAAGCAGGAGTTGATGCTGTAAAGTTTCAAAAAAGAAATCCAGATACATCAACACCCGAGTATCAAAAGAAACTTATGAGAGATACTCCTTGGGGTTATATTTCTTATCTTGATTATAAAAAAAAAATTGAGTTCAGTCTAAAAGAATTTAAAATAATTGATAAATATTGTAAAAAAAAAAATATACAATGGTT
>CAJWSQ010000055.1 GCA_913045895.1 uncultured Flavobacteriales bacterium
CTCTCCATTTCTTTCAGCTCCAACCAAGAAACCTTGCTCCATATATTGACGTGCTTCTTCAATAGTCGAAACCGGTATAATTTCGGTAGCGCCATTGTGCAGTGCCGTGCAGATAGCTGATGTAGCACGCAAAACATCTGTTACAACTACAATACTATCTCTGTTCTCGTAAACTTGGTAGTTTTCTGGAGTGAAGCTAACTTCAATCTTACTCATTACTGATCCCCTATTCTCTATTATTTAGCTTTATAAAACGGTAATTTTACCACTTTTGCGCGCAGCTGCTTTCCTCTAATTTCAATGTAGATGTCTGAGTCCAAAGATGAATAATCTTTATCAACATAGCCTAATCCAATAGCTTTTTTCATAGATGGAGACATCGTTCCAGAAGTAACCTTACCGATATTTTCTCCATTTTCATTTACAATTGGATAATCGTGACGAGGAATACCTCTATCTACCATTTCAAATGCAACTAATTTCTTCTTGATGCCCTCAGCTTTTTGATTGGCTAAAAACTCGCGATCAATAAAATCATTGCCTTCAGTAAACTTGGTAATCCAACCCAAGCCGGCTTCTAAAGGAGATGTTGTATCATCAATATCATTACCATAAAGGCAAAAGCCCATCTCTAAACGCAATGTATCACGAGCTCCTAAACCCGCTGGTTTTAAACCAAACTCTTTGCCTGCTTCAAGAATCGCATCAAAAATAGCTTCAGCATTATCGTTCTTAAAGTAGATTTCAAACCCACCTGCACCAGTGTAACCCGTAGCGGAAACAATAACATCTTGAGCACCTGCAAACTCACCTATTTGAAAGGTGTAGTATGTCATTTCAGAAAGGTTGATTGATGTTAGCGATTGAAGTGCTTCAGCAGCTTTAGGCCCCTGAACCGCTAATAATGAAATGTTGTCAGATGCATTTTCCATCTGAGCATCAAAATCGTTATGAGAGCTAATCCAATCCCAATCTTTATCGATGTTTGAAGCATTAACTACCAACAAGTATTCTTCTTCATGAATGCGGTAAACCAATAGATCATCAACAATCCCACCTTTTCCGTTTGGTAAACAACTGTATTGAATTTTTCCATCGGTTAATTTAGAAACATCATTGGTTGTAACTTTTTGAACCAGATCAAACGCTTGTGGACCTCGTACATAAAACTCACCCATGTGAGAAACATCAAAAACGCCAACTGCTTCGCGAACAGTTTGGTGTTCGTCACTTAAACCACTGTATTGCAATGGCATATTATAACCTGCAAAGGGTACCATTTTAGCCCCAAGTGCCTCGTGTTTCTCTTTTAATATGATGTCTTTCATAGATTCTCTTATATAAAAATGCGTGCAAAGATAAAATTACCAAGCAATTACAAATTTGATGTCACATATGTTTGTTGCGTCATTGAGGTCACTATCTTTGGTGGCTCGTTTCTATCGCATGAAAGGATTTTATCTCGAAAAAAACGCCCCGCGTTGGATCATCTTAAGTTTAGACTTTACAGCGTCTGTAGTTTCGCTATTTCTAGCTTACCTACTCCGATTTAACTTTGTTATTTCTGAAGAGGAACTTAGCCAATTTCCCATTGTATTTACTGTTGTACTTCTGGTTAAGGCTATTATATTCTACATTTTTAAACCTTACATCGGAATTGTAAGACATACCAGTATCAGCGATTTTATTCGAATCGTATTCTCTGCCCTTACAGCTGGTGGAGTTTTTGCCATAATCAATCTGGTACTTTTCCTATCCGATCGGCACTATTTGATGCCTACTTCAGTGATCATTATTGATTTCTTGTTGACCTTATTCTTAATGGGAGCTTTGAGGTTGGCTGTTAAATTAGCTTATCAAGAACTGAAACGTACATCTGGAGAAAAAATCAGAGTAGTTCTGTACGGTGCTGGAGAATCTGGAATTACTACCAAACGTGCACTAGAAAGAATCAACGATAAAAAATACGAGATCGTTACCTTTTTTGATGACAGCGATTCTAAAGTTGGAAAACGATTAGAGGGCGTTCCTATCATTTGTGGAAACGAGCTTGAGAATTTCTTGATGAACAACAAAGTTGATGAGTTAATCATTTCAACACAACATCTTGAAACTACCCGTAAATCTGATATTGTTGAGCTAGCTTTAAACTACAAAGTAAAACCGTTGAGCGTACCGCCTGTTGAAGATTGGATTAATGGTGAGATCACTGTAAAACAAATCAAAGACGTACGTATCGAAGATTTGTTGGGGCGTAAACAAATTCAACTGGACCTTGATAAGATTAGTGCAGATTTAAAAGGTAAACGTGTTTTAGTAACTGGTGCTGCGGGTTCTATAGGTAGTGGATTGGTAAATCAAATTGCCAAGTTCTATCCAGACAGAATTTTTATGCTCGATCAAGCTGAATCTCCGATTTACGAGGTTGATTTAGATCTAAGAGAGCAATACGGAAATACGGTTGGTCAAGTTGTTATTGCTGACATTCGTGACTTTAACAGATTAGAGTCTGTATTTAAAGAGTATAAACCCGAAGTTGTTTTTCACGCTGCAGCATACAAGCACGTTCCTTTGATGGAAGACAATCCAGCTGAGGCTATCCGAACAAACGTTTTGGGAACTAAAAGCCTGGCTGATTTAGCAGATAAGTACAGCATTGAAAAATTTGTAATGGTTAGCACCGATAAAGCGGTTAACCCTACAAATGTGATGGGTGCCAGCAAACGTATTGCTGAAATTTACTGCCAATCGAAAGAAGCCATTTCTAAAAACACCAAATTCATCACAACCCGATTTGGAAACGTTTTAGGATCAAACGGATCTGTTATTCCTATTTTTAGAAAGCAAATTGAAAAAGGCGGACCTATCACGGTAACGCATCCTGATATCACTCGCTTCTTTATGACTATTCCTGAAGCTTGTCAGCTGGTACTAGAAGCTGGAACAATGGGACACGGAGGTGAGATCTTCATTTTCGACATGGGGAAAAGCGTTAAAATTGTGGATCTAGCCCGTAAAATGATTAAGCTTTCTGGATTAGAAGTAGATAAAGATATCAGCATAAAATTCAGTGGTTTAAGACCAGGAGAAAAACTCTACGAAGAACTTTTAGCCAACGAAGAAAACACACTGAAAACCCACCATCCGCAGATCATGATCGCTAAAGTGCGCACCTACAATTTTGAAGATATTAATCAACAAATTGAGGGATTGATAGAGTTACATCATTCACAAGACGACATGCAAATTGTGAAGCAGATGAAAGAGCTTGTACCCGAGTACATCAGCAAAAACTCTATCTACTCTAAATTAGATAACCAATAAGTTTATGAAGCATATAACACCCATACCGGTGCGTTTCCGCGATTTGGATTCTCTGGGACATGTAAACAATGCCGTTTTTGTAACTTATGTTGAAATGGGACGCATTGACTATTTCAATGAAGCCATTGGCAAACGAAACAATTGGCACGAATTCGGGACTTTGATTGCCCACACTTCTATTGACTACATCACTCCCATTTTCTTACACGATGAAGTGTATTGTCATGTTGAAACTACCCGCATGGGAACCAAAAGTTTTGACGTGTATTTTGAACTTTTCAAAAACGTAGACGGCAAAGACATCATTTGCGCTAAAGGAAAAAACGTTTTAGTTTGCTACGATAACGTAAAACAACAAACGGCAAACATTCCTGATGATTGGAAAGTAAAAGTTGAAGAATACGAAGGCAAAAAATACTAAGTCTTTTTGATTCTATATCATTGAAAAGCTACTCTATGGAGTGGCTTTTTTTGTTTTACTTTCATACCCAAATAACTTCAATATGAAAGTCTACTGGTCATGCCCAACATGTAAAGAGGAAAACTCCAAAAATACTTTTCATACAGATCGAGTTGAATTTGCCATGCGAGAAGGCGAAATTCAAAAAGTGAAATGTGTACGTTGTAATAAATATGCTGAAATTCCAGTTGATGATTTTTATGCTCAAAAATCCAACTTAATTGCTCTAATAGCAGGTGGCATCGCTCTATTGGGTACTCCGTTCATCTTCTACTATTCCATGTATATAGCAAGTGAGAACTATTATATTATCGGTGGTTACATGTTAACACCCATAGTAATCTACAGTATAATGATGCAACAAGAAAACACTCGAGTAACTCGCTTCAACTTTCACAAATTCAAAAGATAATCTTCAAAATCCCTACCTTCCACTTCAAAACCTCAACTATGGAAATCGCTTCTAAAATCATCATAGGCATTGTTGCACTAGAGCATCTTTATTTCTTGTATTTCGAGATGTTTGCCTGGGAAACTATTGGCAAGCGTACATTTAGATCTCTTGCTCCAGAATTATTTAAACCAACTAAAGCCATGGCTGCCAACCAAGGTTTATACAATGGCTTTTTAGCTGCTGGTTTAATTTGGACTTTCTTTATTACAGATCCTATTTGGAGTAAAAACATCGCTCTTTTCTTTTTAGGTTGTGTTTCAGTTGCTGGAATTTACGGTGGAATAACAGCCAGTAAAAAAATCATTTATGTACAGGCCATTCCGGCTTTAATATGTTCTTTTTTACTAGTGTATAAATGAATACTTTAGCCCCAATAAATACAAAACAATAAACACCATGAACTTTAAAATCACTTTGATTTCTACTATTCTGCTAACTTTTTTTATTCCAGTTAACACATACGCCCAAGAGCTACCTCGTGATCCTCAAACTGGTAAAGTTGTATTTACAGATGTAGTTGAATTTGAAGGCGAGAATCAAGAAGAGTTATTTAGCAAAGCTAAATCTTGGATAGTTAAAACATTAAAGTCTGGAGATAATATGGTTGAGCTTTCTGGTAATAATACAGATGAAATTGTAGGTACTGGAAACTTGGACTTTTCATCTGAAGATATAATGCTAAGTTACAAGGAAGTACTAAATTTCAAGTTTATTGTAAAATGTAAGGATGGAAGAATAAAATACAGTATCGAAAACTTACAATTATTTTATACATACAACACGAATACTTCAACGCGACTTGAAAACATTCAACCTCTCTATCCTGTAAAGGATGGAAAAGAAAAAAAGAAACTTGACCAACAAAGAGAGATCGAAATTAACACTGCTGTATTAAAAAATATCAATGCACTTATTGAAGATTTCATTCGCTATATGAATACTGAAGAATCTGATTGGTAGAATCATTTCATGAATTACGACATATTCAATCTAAAAGCCATATAAATTATATGGCTTTTTCTATATATACACCAAGCCCCCCACATTTCCTTTTATTCAAATCGATAAGTTTTTGTATCATTAAGCTATCATAACCAAACACTAAAATCAAATGATCATTTACGGCTACAACTCCACTGCTATTGCAACAGAACAACTGGTTAACATTACATGCCCCAATTGCGAAACTAAGGGAGAGGTTTATGCTTTTATACTTCGCAGACACGCTCATGTTTTCTGGATTCCCTTGTTCCCCATTGGTAAAATTGGCGTAGCACAATGTCAGCATTGTAAATCTGAATTCAAGAAAAAGCAAATGCCTGAGGATATGAAACGTGCTTATCAAAATGTGAAAAGTGATGCACGTGGCCCAATATGGCAATTTGCTGGTTTAGGAATTATTGCGGTAATAGCGGGAGCTATCTATGTTAATGGAATAATAAAAGACGGCCAGAATGAAGATTTCATTCATGCTCCTTTAAAGGGAGATGTTTATGAATGTAAAACTAGTAATGGATATTTCACAACCCTATTGGTTGATGGAGTGAATGGAGACAGTGTTTTTGTTTTTGAAAACAATTACGAAACCAATAAAAAAAACTGGGCTCAGTGGAATTGATAAATCATACAACTATTTAGATACAGCCTATGGAATCCATAAAGAGTATCTTGTTCAATTGTTTGAATCAGGTGATATCTTTGATGTAAACAGAAACTAGTTTTTGTGAAAAACCCAATCTATTCTCATTTTATGGCTTTAGTAAGGCGAAACAAATATGTTTCGCTTTTAGTAGCTCTAATCCTACATTTATTCATTGGAATCGTATTGAGCGATATGCAGTTTTACGCTCGAATTATATGGCCAATCAATATGATTCTGCTGGGTGTTGCAGGTGCAGGAGTTGTTATTGAAAAAGGGAAATGGATTAGGTACATCAGAATGGCTTTGGTTGTATTGGTTTTTCTACTTCCAGTACTTATTCCGTTTGTAGCAGAGAAAGGACTTTTTATGCAAATCCTGAGCGTGGTTTACACGCTTTACTTTGCCTTTATTTTCAAAGAAATTATTTCGTTTCTGATAAAACCGAGTTATA
The DNA here is from genome assembly GCA_913045895.1 of uncultured Flavobacteriales bacterium. Classification (GTDB taxonomy): domain Bacteria; phylum Bacteroidota; class Bacteroidia; order Flavobacteriales_G; family Salibacteraceae; genus UBA6049. The sequence goes on from CAJWSQ010000055.1 coordinate 6,332, forward strand.
TCAATGCCGATATCATCATTGCCGCTGGATGTGGTTATCTGCTGTTAATAGAAATTACCGTTTTTCTACTACAAGCTCTGTTTTACTATAACCACGATACCTTCAGTCACATTGATGCATCTACGCCAGCAACCATTTTTATCGATTTGGTTTATTACGCATCTGTTTCCATTACTACCATTGGATATGGTGATATTACCCCAAACACACATTACGCCAAGCTTATAGCCTCTTTACTTGGCTTAATTGGCCAGTTTTACATGGTTGTATTGGTAGGAATATTAATCAGTAAATTTTCTTCGAACAGTCAATCCAAATAAATCACCCGTGAATACCAGCTTTCTTACCAAATTGAGCGATAATCACACTTTCATGATCCAACAAGGCATTCCATTTTTCATCTACCAAATCAGGATTTTCGTATTGCTTAGCCAGCAACAAAAACATACTGTAATGCCCTGCTTCGCTTTTCATTAATTCATAGTAAAAAGCCGAAAGTTCTTCGTCTGCAATGTTTTCAGAAAGTACTCTAAAACGCTCACAACTTCTAGCTTCAATCATAGCGCAGAAAAGCAGCTTATCAATAAGTTGTTCTTGTCTGCTTTTACCGGGCACTTTAAAATATTGAGCCAATTGATTTACGTATTCATCTTTGCGCTCACGACCTAATTCTAAACCACGTTTTTGAATGAATTCATGTACACGTTTGAAGTGATCCATTTCCTCCTGAGCCAATTCAGCCATTTTCTCAACCAAATCAGGATATTCTGGAAACTGCACAATTAAACTGATGGCAGAGGATGCCGCTTTTTGCTCGCAATACGCATGATCTGTTAAAATTTCTTCTAAATCTTTCTCAGCAATATTTGCCCAACGCGGGTCTGTTGGAAGTCTTAATTTCAGCATTCTCTTACTCATACTGCAAAAATATACGGTTAACCCAATTTGATGCGACCTGAAACGTTATTTTCGCGTACACTTATATATGAGAGGACTACTTTTAGTTATCGGGCTAGCCATATTTGGCATTTCTTGTGAACGAATAGACGGATGTATTAACGCTTCGGGAGATCGGATACTTACTCAGAGAATAGCATCTCCATTTTACGCTATTGACCTACGAATTTCTGCAACGCTTAACCTTGAAGTTGATACCAGTTTAACTGAACCTGACATTGAATTAATTGCTCAAGAAAACCTACATGAGAATATTTCAGTTGAAACATTAGATGGTGTGCTCACTATTGATTTTAATGATTGTATTGATCAACACGAAGAGGTTTTCATCAATGTTAAAACACCAGTTTTAGGAAGTGTTATTATTTCAGGTCCTGGTTTAATTCAAACCTCAGAAATTATTAGACAGCCAGAATTTACAGTAGTTGGTAACGCCAGTGGCGATTGTAATATCTTGGTTGATGTTGATAGACTAAATGTATATTCATATGGTTCCGGTGAGCTAACGTTTAGTGGCTATGCACAATCCAGCATAATTGAGATCAATACATCGGCTGATTATTACGGTTATGATTTGTTAGCCGATACCATGGATATTTTTATCAATGCTTCTGGTAACGCACAAGTAAGGGTTGAGGATGAACTTAATGCCTTCGTAAATGCATCTGGCAACATTTATTTTAAGGGATCACCTCTTATAAACCAAACAGGAACTGGAAGTGGTCAGATCTTAGAGGACAATTAAAAATAAGGCATAAAAAAAGCCTGATAAAATCAGGCTCACTTACTATATCTGTATTTGATTGTTTAGCTTCCGCAACCAACACAATCAAAATGAGAATCCATTGGTTTAACGCCTTTCAACTTCATTTCTAAGTTATGAATCTCATCGCGCAACTCCATATCTTGGAACATATCGCCTGTAAGTTTGCCTCTTAATTCTAAAATTTGATTCTTCAATTGATCTTCCATCGCTAACTCCTTTGTTTTTTAACTGATTATGAAATGGGGCTTTTTCCAAAAGCGTTTGCACTAAACTACTTGCTTTTAAAAGCAATTTGTAAATTGCATCCTGACAGTTATTCACATCGATGTATTGAAAACTGTGAAACCTCTAATATTCATTGTTAATTATTGACTTAACATTTTCGTAATCATGAGACAACGTTTTCTACAACCGTTAATAAGTTTGATCCTACTATTTCCTTTTGTTGCTTCGGCACAATATTTAGTGTCGTTTAATTACGAAGGAAACATTCCTGCAAGTGCATTAAGTGCGTTAGGGATTGTTTCAGTTGACTATGATGTTGACTCCTACTCTATTACATACAATACCGTTGATGTAAATGGCAATCAAACTGTTGCATCTGGTATGATTTGTATTCCTGATATTTCTAATTGCGACAGTCTTCCAATGGTAACCTACTTACATGGAACTGTTTTAGAAAAAGAAGATGTACCCTCTCGCAATAACTTTGAGTCTATTATTGGTAAATTATTCAGTGGACTAGGATATGTAACTGTTATGCCCGATTATTTAGGTTTGGGCGATAATCCCGGAATTCACCCATATGTTCATGGTGAATCTGAAGCAACGGCAACTGTAGATGCTATGCGCGCTGCAAAAGAATTCTTGGCTCAAGAGACCAACTTCAATTTGAATAACCAAATCTACATTACAGGTTACTCACAAGGTGGACACGCTGCAATGGCTACTCACAAATACATACAAGAAAACGACTTGTATGATGAGCTAACTATTGTTGCCTCTGCTCCATGTAGTGGGCCTTATAACTTATCTGGTTCTATGGCCGAAATTTTTATCAGTGGAGATTATTACAGCAACCCAGGTTATGTAGTTTACACATTATTGAGTTTTCAATCTGCTTACGGAAATTTATATCAATCATATAGCGATATTTTACGCCCGCCATACGACAGTATTATACCACCAATGTTTGATGGTACATATTCTATGAGTGCAGTAAATAACCAGTTGCCAAACTACATTGATTCATTTATGGTTGATACTGTTTTGGCAAATTTCAGAAATGATAGTGTCAATCAAAATCATCCGCTTTGGCAAGCATTAAATGACAACAACAATTACAACTGGATTCCACAGCGCCCAATGCGTATGTACTACTGCACAGCAGATGAGCAAGTACCTTATCAAAACAGTTTAGACGCTCAAGCCTATATGTTGAATGCTGCACCCGTAGATGTACGTGCTGTATTTTCTGGAGACTTATCACATGGAGATTGTGTGATGCCCGCCATTTATTCCGCATCGGTATTTTTCGACAGTACCATGGCTTTATGCCAAAGCTACGTTGGTGTTGAAGACATGGACACTCCTAATTCTAGATTGAAGGTTTATCCAAATCCTGCAAGTAATCAAATACATGTAACTGGAAAAGATATAGAATACACTAGCATCGCTGTTTACGCTGTTTCAGGAACAACATTATATCAGTCGAATTCATTATTCACAGAGACAACAATAAATACCCAAGATTGGCCAGAAGGAATCTATTTTTTACAAGTGATGGATTCCAACAGACAACTCGATATCAAACGGATTTCAATTGTACGCTGATGCGTGATATGCTGAAGCATTTCGAACATCTCCTTATTTTGATGAACCCTTTTACGTAGGTTTTAACATTCAAGGCTATGAACTGGGCTTACAACCAGAGAAAAAACCAACAACAGACAAAACACCAAGTGTAGTTTCATATTGGGGAGTAGAAGATATTCAGGTTGAGTTTATACGATTTATTGGTTTAAGAGCTAAACCTTTTGAAGATCCCAGAAATGTGGGTGGTGAATTGATGACTGCTACTGTTATTGATCCTTTCGGCAATCTCATGGGCTTGATTTACAATCCATATTTCAAACTTTCGTAAAAGTTAAATCTAATCTCATTAAAGATAGTAAGAGTTTAGTTGGTTCTTGTATCTTTATCTCGATCAACTGATGCTCTAACCTATGAAAATCAATCTCCTAGCCCTAGTAATATTTGCTTTTCAAATATCTTTTGCTAATGCCCAAATTAGCGATAGTACAGCAACTACTAAGACCCCAAAGGACTCTCTACAAATAAAAAAAACACAACCTGAAAGCATGAAACTTTACTTTTCACCACTACCGGTGATTGGTTCAAACCCAGCTTTTGGTTTTATATACGGCTTAGCTGCTTCAGGCTCCATGTATCTAGGAGCCCCAGCAAATACTAAAATGTCTAACGCACTGGTAACCGCTACCTACTCCACTAAAAACCAACTGATGTTTACGCTAAAATCAAATGTATACACATCTAATAATAAGTGGTTTTTATTAGGCGATTGGCGCTTGTTCTTTTCTTCACAACCCACTTTTGGACTTGGTACTGGACCACAATCTGAAATTCTCTATACTGAAGAAGGATTTGAATTAGGCGATTATAAAAATGGAGTTGAAGAAGGCGAATTGATGGAGTTCAATCTCATTAGATTTCACGAAACATTTATGAGAGAAATAAAACCCAGTTTTTATGTAGGCGTTGGATATCATTTAGATGTCTATTCAGAAATAAATGACCAGTTACTCGATTTAGACAGCAATTCATTAAAGCTCACTAATCATTTCTCCTATAGTCAATTACATGGATTTAATCCTGAGAAATATACCATGTCTGGAGTTTCTGCCAATGTTATTTACGATAGTAGAGACAATGTGGCTAATCCTTACGAAGGTCAATTTGCATTTATATCATTCAAATCTATCCCTGAGTTTTTGGGAAGCGATCAAGATGCAACATCATTGTGGCTAGAATACAAAACTTATATCGGTTTATCTCAAAAAACTCCACGACATTTAATTGCACTTTGGTCTTATTACAGTTCCGTTACCAGTGGAAATGTGCCATACATGGGATTACCCTCGCTGGGTTGGGATCAGATGGGCAGATCTGGTAGAGCTTATCCACAAGGAAGGTTTAGAGGTGATGATTTGTTCTATGCCGAAGCTGAATACCGAGTACCTCTACCAATATTTGGTAAAAACAAAGACCTTCTTGGAGCAGTAGTTTTTGCCAATATGACTTCTGCCTCCGCTGAAGATTTAGATGTTGATATTTTTAAGTATATAAAACCTGGTGCAGGAGTTGGCCTTCGAGTAATGATTCAAAAACAATCTCGAGCTAACTTAACCATTGATTATGCTGTAGGCGAAGATGGCGGAGCCTTTTACCTGAATTTAAATGAAACTTTTTAAATCCTAACATATCTATATTATGAAGAAAACTATACTAACTTTTCTAACACTGATCGGTTTATCATCTTACGCCCAAGACAAACCAAATATCTTGGTCATTATGGTTGATGATGTTGCTCCAAATTCACTGAGTTGTTACTCCTTAGGAATGCAATACCCTACTCCAAATATTGATCGAATTGCCAAAGAAGGAGTACTCTTTACAGATCACTATTCTCAACCAAGTTGCACTGCTGGTAGAGCTGCTTTTATAACCGGACAAAAACCAGTTAGAACGGGGTTAACTACTGTTGGTCAACCAGGTAACCCATTAGGAATAAAAAAAGAAGATCCAACCCTAGCTGAACTACTAAAACCCTACGGATATATGACCGCACAATTTGGAAAAAACCATTTGGGAGATCGTAACGAGCACTTACCAACAGTACATGGTTTTGATGAGTTTTTTGGGAATTTATATCACCTAAATGTTTCTGAAGAACCAGAGCAAGGAGATTATCCTAAATCGAAAGAGTTTGCTGAAAAATATGGTCCAAGGGGTATTATTGAATCCTATGCTACCGATGAATTTGATAAAACAGAGGATCCTCGTTTTGGTGTAATTGGCAAACAAAAAGTAACTGATATTGGTCAGCTTACCTCAGAACGCATGAAAACATTTGACGAAGAATTAGTTGCAAAATCAAAAGACTTTATGAAACGAGCTAAAGAAGCTGGTAAACCTTTCTTCATTTGGCATGCAACCAGCAGAATGCACGTTTACACACACCTCAAGGAAGAATCTAAAAATTTAGCTACAGGTGTTAGTACCGACATGGATAAATTTGGTCACGGACTGATTGAGCATGATGGTCATGTAGGCGATTTATTAGATTATTTAGAAGAATTAGGGCTAGATGAAAACACCATTGTGATTTACACTACAGATAATGGCCCTGAGCAAAGTACCTTCCCTGATGCTGGTGTTACTATGTTTAGAGGTGAAAAGATGACTACTTGGGAAGGTGGTGTACGAGCTCCATTCATGGTAAGATGGCCTGAGAAAATTCCTGCAGGTTTGATTAGAAATGGAATATCAGCTCACGAAGATGTGGTTCCAACTGTTATGGCTGCTGTTGGTGAAGACCAGCTAAGTGAAGATTTAAAAGCTGGAAAGAAAATAGGTGATATGACTTATAAAGTTCATATAGATGGATTCAACAACTTAGATTATTGGACTGGTAAGACTGAAGAATCTGCTAGAAATTATTTCTTCTATTACTATGAATCTGGGCTAACTGCTATTCGAGTAGGACCTTGGAAAATGCACTTTGCTACCAAAGAGCGTTACTTTGATGATATGATAACTCACACTATGCCTCAACTATTTAACTTGAGAAAAGATCCATACGAAAAGTATGATGATATAAATGGGTTTCACCTCATCATGCACAAGTCTTGGGTATTTCAACCAGCAATAGGATACTTAAATGACCACTTAATGACATTTAAAGAATTTCCACCGAGACAAGCTGCTGCTTCTTTAGATATAAACAAAGCCATTGAAAAGATTTTAAAAGCCGATTCTAGACAATAACGGTGTAATTAAACCATCGAAAAAGCACTTCAACTGGAGTGCTTTTTCTTTTCATACTATCACCATATTCAAATCGTTTATACTATCGATGAATCATATTTACCTTAAGAGAGCTTTATTAACCGTACTATCTGTTTTTACAAGTTTTCTTATGAATGCTCAAAAAACCAACATCTACTTAATACCAGGAATGGGAACTGATTCACGTGTGTTCGATGATTTCACTTTTAATGAAGATCTCTATCATACTATTCCTGTTCAATGGACAGATTATCATGATTGTTCGGGATTACGTGAGTATGCTCAGAAATTAGCTACCCAAATAGATACAACAAAGCCATTTATTCTATTAGGCGTTTCTATGGGTGGTATGTTGGCTATGGAAATGAGTCAAATAGTAAATCCTGATAAGATCATTCTAATTTCTTCTGCTAAGTCTCAAAAGGAAATCCCATTCAAATATAAAGTTGGAAGAGTATTACCTCTTTATGGTTTGGTTAATGATAAAATACTCTATTCAATAGCTGATAAAAAATCAACTTATAAGGATATACATGATACTACAGACCGTGTATTGTACAAGAAAATGCTTTTAAATTGTGGTGCTGATTTTTTAAAATGGCAGATGAAATCCATTTGTCAATGGAAGTTTGAATCTAATAATTTACCACCCATTTTTCATATCCATGGCGATAAAGACAATATCCTCCCCATTAGAAAAGTTGACTATGATGTTTTAATAGAAGACGGCACACACAAAATGGTTATAAATTACCCTAAAAAGCTCATCGATATTATTCAAAACCACATGAATCAATAACTCACCTTCTTATCAAAGGCTTATTGAACTCAGCTTCGGTAATGCGAACATCTTTTCTGAGTTTAGAAAGTACCCATTCTGGGTCTTCATCACCGGTGTTGATTGTTATTAAGTACATCCCAGCTCTATCGCTCAACGTTTTCACGTAAGTGAAATGAAGCTTTCTATAGTCTTTGGCCAACTTGCTTAAATACTCGCTGTTGGTTTGAATAATGACTTCATACGTATTGGCATAATCATACCCAGAACCTCCAATAGGAATAGATGCTCCTACCCCAACACCTGTTCCATAACCA
>CAJWSQ010000056.1 GCA_913045895.1 uncultured Flavobacteriales bacterium
CACTTCACTTTTCGCATTTTCTCTCCCATTCACACTACTTTCGCAGCAAACATTCAATGCATGCAACAACTAATACTAAGTCAAGGTCGAACGAAATCCATCTTAAATCGCCATCCTTGGTTGTTTTCTGGCGGTGTACACCAATGCAAAGCTTCTGAAGGTGAAATGGTTGCCGTTACTAAACACAATGGCGAATTGATGGGTTATGGCTTCTACTCTACTGGAAGTCAAATTGCTTGCCGCATGTTTGAATGGACACTTACCGAAAAACCGGTTGAAACTCCTGCTTATTGGAAAGCCAAATTGGAAGAAGCCATTGAGCTTCGCAATAAACTCATTGATCAAACTAACACCAATTGTTTTCGCTTGATTCATGCTGAAGGCGACAATTTTCCAGGGTTGATTATTGATAAATACAACGATGTATTGGTTATCCAACCTTTAACCAAAGGAATGGAGCAATTGATGCCCATGATTAGCGATTTGTTGTTGGAATTAGGTTTCCCCTATCAATACCTCAAAGTGAAACAAAGCAGTGCTCAGCTAGAGCGTGTTTCATTATCAACGGGTTGGTTAAAAGAAGAACACGATATCTTAATTGAGGTTGTTGAACACGGCATCCGATTCAATATTGATGTAGAATCTGGGCAGAAAACAGGCTTTTTCATTGATCAGCGCGAAAACAGAAACATCGTTAAAACCTACTCTAAAAACAAAGCAGTCTTAAATGCTTTCAGTTATACAGGCGGTTTCAGTTTATATGCACTTGCAGGCGGTGCGCATCGCGTTCACAGTGTAGACATCTCCAAACAAGCCATTGAATTGGCTAACGAATTGGTTGACCTCAACTTTAAAAATGCACCACACACAGGAGTTGTAGCCGATTGCTTCGATTACCTAGGAGATATGCCTGATGATTTTTACGACATTATCATTCTTGATCCTCCAGCTTTTGCCAAAAACAAGCGAGCTGTAGCCAACGCAAGCAGAGGTTACAAGCAAATCAACCTGAAGGCCATGCGCAAAATCAAAAAAGGTGGTTTGTTGTTTACATTCTCTTGCTCGGGAAACATTACCAAAGACCTTTTCCAAAAGATTGTGTTTGGCGCAGCTGCTGATGCTCACCGTCATGTACGCATTGTTGAGCAATTGCACCAACCGGCAGATCACCCAATAAACATTTATCATCCTGAAAGTGAATACCTCAAAGGATTATTGCTATACGTGGAATAACACACTATTGACACTTTAAGCGCGTTAAAGAGGTTCAATCAGAACCTGAGCCTCATTGTGCTACATTCGTGATATGCCCTGGTATCGCATAAACTTCATTTGGATTTTAGGCTTTTTGCTCCTCGCCCAAGGCGGATGGGCACAGTCTTCTAATGTCCGAACGCAAAAGTTTAGTACACAAGCTGATACCCTACAACTTGATTCCCTTTCTATCATCGAAGCCACATTTCATATTAAGGGAATTGACACTTCAAGTTATGAACTCGACCCGCTGAAAAGTCAATTGATTTGGAAACAAAAACCAGATGCTGATTCGATAACTGCAACCTATCAAGTTTTCCCCATCAATTTTTCGAAAACCTATGCCAATAAACCGATTTCGGCCATTGGTAAAGATCAAACAGCACAGCAAAATCCATTCAGGTATTCAACGGACAACATCCAAAACAAAACTGCTGGATTTTCTGAATTAGAAAAGCGAGGTAGTATTTCCAGAGGAATCAACTTCGGGAACAACCAAAATTTAGGTGTAAACTCAAACATGAACCTTCAACTTTCGGGAAAGCTAACCGACAAGGTCAATATTCTCGCTACCATTTCTGATGAAAATATTCCGATTGAACCTGAAGGTAACACACAGCAAATTCAAGATTTCGACCAAGTATTTATTCGACTTTACGACAACAGATCGCAGCTTACTGCTGGTGATTATCAAATACAAAGTGGCGAATCGTTTTTCATGAAATACAACAAGCGTTTGCGCGGTGGATCGTTTGAAACGCAATTCCCCGTAGCCGATAAAAAAGGAATGAACTTAGTTGGTGCTGGCGCTGCCATTTCGCGTGGAAAGTTCTCAAGAAATATCATTCAAGGTAATGAAGGAAATCAAGGTCCATACCGATTAACGGGCGCTGAAAACGAAACGTACATCATTATTCTATCAGGTACAGAACGGGTTTTTATTGATGGTAAAGAGTTGACTCGCGGTCAAGAAAACGATTATGTTATTGATTACAATCAAGCTGAAATCACCTTTACAGCCAAGCAACCCATCACCAAAGACAAACGGATAATTGTAGAATTTCAGTATTCTAGTCAGGCTTATTCACGCTCTTTAATTGAAGTTCACGATCAGTTTAGAACCAAAGAATTAAAACTAAATTTCAATTTATACGCAGAGCAAGATGCCAGAAATCAACCGTTACAACAAGATTTATCGGATGCTGATAGAAACTTACTGATAAATGTTGGAGACAATATCGACCAGGCCGTTATTTCAGGTGTTGAGCAAGTAGAATTTGCCGATGATCAAGTGCTTTATAAATTGGAGCAAGACACCAATACTGATGGAACTATCGACTCTATTTATGTGTACAGCACCAATGCTGACAGCGCTATTTATCAAGTCAGTTTTAGCGATATGGGATTTGGTAACGGTAATTACGTGCGAGTAAACAGCACCGCCAACGGACAGGTTTACGAATACATAGCTCCCATAAATGGTGAACCTCAAGGAAGATATGATCCAATTGTGGTTTTAATTACACCCAAACTTCGACAAATGGTGAGTTTAGGCGGAAGCTATCAAGTCAGTAAAAACTCTACCATCAATTTTGAAGGTGCGTTGAGCAGAAGAGATATCAATACATTTTCATCATCAGGTGATGAAGACAATTTTGGAACGGCTCTTTTTGTAGAATACGATACCCGAAAATATTTCCAGAATGACACCTCAAAATGGGCTGTAACAGCCACCGCCAGACACGAGCAAGTTGCTGCAAATTTTGAGCAAATTGAATATTTCAGATCAGCCGAATTTGATAGAGACTGGAACATTAGAGACATTGAACTAACGCAAGATCAATATTTGCCTTCAGCTTCTGTAGGACTGATGAAAAACACCGTTGGAAAGGCCGAATATCAACTAAAAACGTACTTGGCTGGCGGACAATACAGCGCCATAAAACACGGTGCTGTTGCCGATTTAAACTGGAATGGATTTTCACTTGACTACAATGGTAGTTTAATGAACACAGAAGGTGATTTTTACAACTCAGAATACAACAGACAACAAACGTTGCTTACTAAATCATTCAAGAAATTTAAAGTAGGTTACCGAGATGATGTTGAACTGAACCAAAGAACCGACCCCAATGCAGATACACTTTTATCATCTAGTTATCAGTTTTACGAGTGGGAGGCCTTTATTTCTAGTCCAGATTCGGCAGTAAACACCTATAAAATCAGTTATACGCAGCGTAGAGATAAGGCTGCTTTGGAGAATCAAATTCAAGATGCCACTTTTGGTCAGAGTTATGGATTTGAATTTGGGCTTTTGAAGAATCCAAACAACCAGTTAAAAGGGAAAACAACATACCGAATTTTAGATGTAAACAACAATGAGTTGTATCAAGATGATCCTGAAGAAAACCTCATCTCTCGATTAGAATATACTTTACGATTGCTAAAAGGGGGATTAACGTCAAATAGCTTCTATGAAATTGGATCTGGCTTAGAAGAACGAATCGAATACGTTTACATTGAGGTTTCTGCTGGTCAAGGAACTTACACGTGGATAGATTATAACGATAACGGCATCAAAGAACAAAACGAGTTTCAAGTAGCTATCTATTCAGATCAAGCCAATTATGAGCGCGTTACTTTAACCACAAACGATTTCATTCAGGTTTACAACAACCAGTTTAATCAGGTATTTTTGATTCAACCCGAAAAGTTCTTGAATTCAGATAAAGGCTTGGGTAAAATTGTAAGCAAATTCTCAGATCAATTGGCTTATCGAATTGAGCGAAATACCCAACGCGAAGAAGATCTTAACCGATTCAATCCCTTTTACACTTCTATTGCCGATAGCAACTTGGTAAGCATCACCTCATCATTCAGAAATACGGTCTATTTCAATCAAAACCACCCCAAGTTTGGTGTTGAATTCACTGTTCAGGAAAATGCATCCAAACAACTTCAAACTACAGGATTTGATGGCAATCAGCAGCGATACCAAACCTCAGATGTGAGGTATAACATTAACCGTGAGTTTCAATTAAACTTGGGCGGAACTACTGGTACGCGTAAGTCACAATCTGAGTTATACAATTCTCAAAATTATACGATTGATTATTTCGAAATCAACCCCAGATTAACCTACCAACCTAAACCAAGTTTTAACCTTACTGCAGGCTATGAATACGATGAGATGCAGAACATTGAAATAGAATCTGACAATGAATTTTCATCGCAACACACCATGAGTTTAGAACTTAAGTGGAATCAGGTTGGAAAGGGAAGTTTAAACCTAACGGGTAGATTTTTAATAATTGAATTTACAGGAAACGCAACCGATCCAATTGCCTACGATATGTTGCAAGGTTTACTACCCGGAAACAATGGAACTTGGGAAGTTTACTATCAACGAAACTTGGGAAACAACTTACAAATGACTTTGACTTACGCGGGACGTAAATCAGAAAACACAGACTTTATTCACACAGGAGGCGTGCAGGTTAGAGCTTACTTCTAGGCATAAAAAAACGCCAATGAAATTTCCATTAGCGCCTTGGTTATATTTGGTTAAGTATAGACTTATTCAAAGGTCATCATCACGGTGTTTTTCTCAAGAGCATTTCCTCTTTCAACCAAAATTTCTTTGATAACACCATCTGCTGGAGACTTAATTGAGTTTTCCATTTTCATGGCTTCTAAAACCATTAATGAATCTCCTTTAGAAACAGTTTGTCCTGGTTCAACTAAAATATCAAGTACTAAACCTGGCATTGGAGCTTTAACATCAGAGATTTTAATCACCGTTAAATCACCCATTCCCATTTCTTCTAACCAAAGGTCAAATTTGTCTTTCACCTTTAGTTCGTGCTTGAAACCATTTACGCGAACAGTTAATTCTTTGGTATCCCAATCTGCTTTAACCAATTCAACGTGGTAGGTTTCGTTGTTGCGGGTTACTTTGTATGCATTCGGATACGGACTAGTAGAATCTAATTGAAAAGATTCACCATTTAATGTTCCTTGGTTACGATCTGCGCTATCAAATGCTAATTCGTAAACTTTATCTTGAGATGATACTTTTAACATGGTAACAAATATATGTTTTGTTAGTTACAGTTGCTTTTAGAAAGAAAACCATTTGTTTTGCACCAACAAATATGTAGAAATGAATCGATTTATTCTATTATCAATCACCTCTCTTCTCTTTTTTCAATCTTGTTCAATATTAAAAAAATCTACGCCAGAACCTGAGCAAGTAGTTTATTTAGACACACTTGATGTTTACGATGATGTTCCTCAATTACCCTACAAAGCATCAAGAACGTTAGAAATTGACATCATCCACACAAAGCTGGATGTCCGATTTGATTGGGAAAAACAATACCTCTATGGTAAAGCATGGATTACGTTAAAACCCTATTTCTATGCTACTGATAAAGTAGTTTTAGATGCTAAAGGGTTTGATGTAAACGAAGTTTCACTGGTTACCGGATCTGGTAAAAAGGAACTTCCTTTTGAATACGATGGCAAGCAAATTACTGCTGATTTGATGGACACATACTCGCGTACAGATACGCTTGAATTATTCATTGAATACACAGCAAAACCAAACGAACTTCAAAACGATGGTGGGCAAGCCATTACAGACGATCGTGGTTTATACTTCATTAATCCGTTAAAAGAAGATCCAAACAAACCGCAACAAATTTGGACACAAGGCGAGCCTGAATCAAACTCATGTTGGTTCCCAACGGTTGATTCTCCAAACGAAAAATCAACAGAAGAAATTTGCATTACTGTTGAAGATCGTTTCAAAACACTATCAAACGGAAAACTCACTTTTAGCACTGAAAACGGTAACGGAACACGCACCGATTGCTGGACTCAAGCTAAACCTCACTCGGTTTACTTATTCATGATGTCAATTGGCGATTATGCCGTTGTTAAAGACACATTGTGGGATACACTTGCAGTTGACTACTACGTTGAGCACGAATATGAGCAATACGGTTATGACATTTTTGGAAACACACCAGAAATGATCGAAACCTTCTCTAACCTATTAGGTGTAACTTATCCTTGGGAAAAATACCACCAAGTAGTTGTTCGCGATTATGTTTCTGGTGCTATGGAAAATACATCGGCAGTAATCTTTGGTGACTTCGCTCAGAAAACAAAAAGAGAATTGTTAGACGGTGGTCCTGAAGATGTAATTGCACACGAATTATTTCACCACTGGTTTGGAGATTTAGTTACTGCAGAATCATGGAGTAACTTGCCTTTGAATGAGAGTTTTGCTACTTACAGTGAGTATTTGTGGAGAGAGCACAAGTTTGGTAGAGAGTCTGCAGATTACCATTTAGATGGCGAATTGCGCAGCTATTTACGCGAGTTTAAGAGAGGCAAATCTGTTGATATGATTCGTTTCCACTACGACAAACCACTTGAAATGTTTGACAATCACTCATACGCTAAAGGTGGTAGAATTTTACACATGCTACGCAAGTATGTTGGTGACGAAGCATTCTTTGCATCATTGCAAAAATACCTAACAGACAACGCATACAAACCAGCAGAAATTCACCATTTGCGTTTGGCTTTTGAAGCAGTAACTGGCGAAGATTTAAACTGGTTCTTTAACCAGTGGTTCTTAGATAAAGGACACCCTGTGCTTACTGTAAGCTATGATTATGCTGATACCAACAAAACACAAACTATTCGTGTAACTCAAAACCAAAATACCGAGTTATATCCGCAATATAAATTACCAGTAGATGTAGATATTTACTACGCAAACAATCGAGTTGAGCGCAAGCGCATTACTATTGATAGCCTAGATCAAACTTTCTCATTCGAAGTAATGGAAAAGCCTGTTTTGGTTGACTTTGATGCAGAGAAAATGCTTTTGGCAGAGATAGATAATCAAATTCCTATCGAGTGGTATTTAGAGTTGTACAACCGCAGTGATTTGTATATCGCTAAACGCGATGCAATTCGCAAGTTTGCTGAATATGCCAATAAAAACGAAAAAGCTAAAGGAGCTTTCTCTAATGCTTTTGCAGAAGAATTTTGGGCTTTGCGTAACGAAGGAATTTCAAACGCTTTAACCGTTGAAGATAGCAACAACGCGCAAACTTTGTTGAACATCATTCAAGGCGATCCAAAATCTGATAACAGAGCTGAAGCTATTGAGCAAATGATGATTTTAGATTCAATTCGTTTAGACGAGTCAGGCGTTTTAGATCAAGCATTAAATGATTCTTCTTACTTGGTAGAAAGCACTGCTTTAATGGCTATTAGCCGTATAGACAGTACAAAAGCTTTAGAGGCCGCTAAAAGACTTCAAGATGAGTTGAACACAGATGTACAAATAACTTGTGCAAGTATTTATGCTCAAACAGGAGACTTAGCTTACAGTGATTATTTCTCTCGTTTAGATCAAGAACTTACAAGCTACGACAGAATGAGTCTTTATGCATTGGTTGCTAATTATGCAATCAACACCAATGATCTAAACACAATGACTCAATTGGCTTTACCCATTTTAGAAGAAGGCGCAACAAAAGCAAACACTTCATGGTATATCCGTTTTTATGCTATTGATGGAATTATGAGCATGAAGAGAGATCTTCAGAATAAAATGGATGCAAGAAAAGCCGATTTAAAAGAAGAAGAACTCGCAACTGATTCGGAATTAACAGCACTTGAAAATGCTTTAGATCAGATTGAGAATAGTATTTCTGGAATTAAGGAAGTAACGGAAGAACAACAACTCCAACGAGTTTTAAGTCAAGACTAATAATTGAAAGGCCTCAGAAATGGGGCCTATTTATTTTACACCCACTCCATCTGGGCAAATAGCTCTTTTGCCTGCTCTGCATTAAAAACTGAAGATTGATATTGAACTTCAACCATCCTACCATCTAAAAAGGTTTTCAGAATTGCCTGATCAATTTTTCCTTCTGCATTTTGAATGGAAATGAAAACGCACGGTTTCTCATCAATCATTATGATCTCGCCATTCACATCTGCTTTGATGTTTTTTACACGATAATATTGGACCAACTGACCCAAAAAAGAATCATCAATTTCAGTGTTGATGTAAGTACATTTCTCAGAATCAAAATGAAGAGGACTACTAACAACTAATCGATCGGTGGAATCTACTTTAGCATAAAACACCGATTTCAGTTTGGCTTCGCAAAAGCTTAATCCAGCATCTTCAGCTATGTATGAAGTATCAAAATTTGCTGGAGTAGCAACACGAATCTCATTTGTATTCTCACCCAAAGAAACTGGTTGCTTGTTGTAATGGGCTGTTGAATTTCCACAAGAGCTTAAAACCAACGAAGTAATGAAAGATAAATAAGCTAGTTTCATATCCCCAAACCTAAATTACCATCACCAGACTCTGCCATTTCATAACCTTCATCAATGGCTAAATCTGAACTCATGGCTGCGGCAACTGCTAATTTATCGCAACGCTCATTTTCAGGAATGTTTGCATGGCCTTTAACCCATTGAAACTTCACATTGTGTTTGGGGTAAATTTTTAAAAATCGAAGCCAAAGATCTTTGTTCTTCTTTCCTTTAAACCCTTTTTTAACCCAGCCAAAAACCCATCCTTTTTCAACGGCTTCAACCACGTATTTAGAATCGGAGAAGATCAACACATTGTGTCCATCGCCTTTTAGCGTTTCCAACGCAACAATCACAGCTAAAAGCTCCATGCGATTATTCGTTGTTTTTCGAAATCCACCCGCTAATTCTTTGCGGTGTTTTCCGGCCATTAAAACCACTCCATAGCCACCAGGACCAGGATTTCCACGAGACGATCCGTCTGTATAGATGGTAATATTCACTAAAAAGAAATGTATTGCTGAGGATCAACAGGCTTACCTGAATCCCAAATTTCAAAATGCAAGTGTGGCCCTGTAGACTGCTCACCTGAGTTACCTACAATAGCAACAGGTTCACCAGCCTTCACTGATTCACCAATTTTTTTCATCAAAGCTGAGCAGTGTTTGTATACCGATACTAAATTATTTCGGTGTTGAATTTGAAGCACGTAACCGTTGTCGGTAGTCCAATTCGCCATGATAACAGTTCCATCCATCACGGCTTTAATGGCTTCATTTTCTTCGGTAACAACATCAACTCCATAATGATCTACATCTGGGTTAAATGATGATGAAACAACACCCTTAACAGGTGTAAAAAAGAAATAAGTACTTGCCGATTTGTTGTCGCTCAAATTTTGGTTAATCGTATACTGCTCTTCTTTCTCAATTTTAGCTCTAAAGGCAGAGTCTGCATCTGAGCGCTCATCTTCAACATCCTCAAATTTATTTTGAGGTGATATATCTGCATCAATGCTATCAGGCTTTATATCTCCAGAAAGCACCAACCGAACGTTTTCAATATACTGATCGCGAATCAATAATTCGTTGTGTAAACTATCTGCTTTAAAAACTGCGTAAGCAGCATTTTTCTTGGTTGTTACGTCACTGTAACCAGGAATATATTCTCTAAGTGGAGTAAAAGCGATGATGCTAATTAAAAATACACCTAATGTAATTAGCGTTAAACCTGCATAAGTAAACACATTTAGCGGGGTAAGCTGAAACGATAAACGCTCTTCAAACGTGTCATCATTCAAGATTACCAACCGATATTTGTTTCGGAGTTTCTTGTAGACTTTTTTCTTTTTCGATGTGTCGTTTTCCATACTCAGAGTGGCAAATATCTTAAATTGAAGTCAAGCAAGCGACAAATGATTAAAGAACAGTTTCAGAAATAAAATATTTTTGGCATCAATTAGTTATAAGCCCACGATAGAAAGGCCCTTTTTTTGAAGCACTTAATTAAACATATCCATACGTTATCAGCAGTATCATTATTGTTGATTATTATTCTTTTAGGCTGTTCAACCAAAAAAACTGGCTGGGCACACCGTACTTTTCATAACATGAATGCGCATTACAATGCGTATTTCAATGCCAATGAACTTGTAACACAAGCCATAGAGAATTATGAAGAAGCAATAGTTGACGATTACACCATGCTACTTCCTGTTTTTTATTACACCACCGAGGAAGGTGCACAAACAGTGATGGCTGATATGGATGTGGCCATTGAAAAGTGCGAAAAGGTAATTAACAGACATAGCATTGAGAAACGTGGCGAAGAATATGTAAAATGGATTGATGATGCCTATTTACTAATCGGGAAAGCCAATTTCCACAAACGTGAATTTACTCAGGCAAAGAAATTCTTCGACTTTGTTTCTAAGAAATACAAGAAAGAAGAGTCGAGATATGATGCCATGTTATGGCTTGCTCGAGTTTTGATTGAAGAGGAAGATTACGACAAAGCCGAACGCGTGCTAAACTTAGCCGAAAACGACAACGACTTGCCTGAAGAACTTCTTCCTGAAATTCGAATGATATATGCCGACATGTACATTCGTCAAAAAAATTATCCGCTTGCACTTCCTGAATTAAGATTGGCTACTCAAACCGTTAAAGGAAAAGACACCCGCATCCGACTAACCTACTTATTGGGTCAGATTTACGCTAAAGAAGGTGAATATCACAACGCATCAATGGCTTTTAAAGAAGTAATTGACATGCACCCAGATTATCGCACTTTGTTTTATGCAAAAATTCAACGTGCACTGGCATACAATACCGATTTTGGTGGTCCAGAAGAAGTTCGTAAAGAACTCTTTAAAATGCTGGCCGATGAAAAATACGTTGAGTTTAGAGATCAGATTTATTTCGCCTTAGCGGTAATGGAACAAAATGAAGGTGATATTCCTGAAACCATTGATTATCTAAACCAATCAATTAAGGCTAGTGTAAATAACGACAATCAAAAAGGGCTGAGTTTCTTAAAACTTGGTGAAATATTTTTCTCTAAACAGAATTACATCACCTCACAAGCTTATTACGATTCTTGTATCACTTACCTCAATCCTAATTATACTGATTACGATCAAATCGTATTGTTAGCTAACAACCTTAAAGATTTGGTAGAGCAAATTGTTATCATCCAAGAAGAAGACAGTTTGCAAATGGTTGCCAAAATGGATGAAGATGCGCGTGGGAAATTCATCGCAGAATTGATTCAAAACAAAATGGAAGAGGAAGAACGTGCGAGACGTGAAGCCGAAATTGCAGAAAACATTGCCAATAATGCTGCTAACGCTCAAAATTCTCCTACTGTTTCTCCTATTACAACTGGCGCTAATAACAAATGGTATTTCTACAATGCCATTGCGATGACCAAAGGTAAAAGCGAGTTTACACGTATTTGGGGTAGCCGTAAAAATGAAGATAATTGGCGTAGATCAGACAAAGCTAGTGTTGCCCCTGTTGAATACGATGAAATGGCTACCGACACAGGAGATTTTTCTAATGACTTTATTGTAGATAGCGAAGGTGACACAATCAAAGTGAGCAATGATTGGCAAGACCCCTCATATTGGTTAAAAGATTTACCTCTAACAGATTCTGCTCTAACGGCTTCAGATGATAGGTTGATTGAAGCGTATTATAAGCTATCTATCATCTACAAAGAGCAAATGTTAGACCTTCCTAAATCCATTGAAACTTTAGACACATTAAACTACCGTTTTACACCACACAAATATCAAGTGGATACCTACTACCGCTTGTATCGTATGTGGGAAGAATTAGGAAAATCAGCTTTAGCAGATGAGTACAAACAAAAAATCTTGGATGAATTTCCAGATTCTGATTTTGCTAAAATCATTCGAGACCCAGAATACTTTTCACATCAAGAAAATAAAAATGCTGTTGCAGAAGCTTTCTACGAAAAAACATACGGCTATTACAACAGAGGCTTTTACAGTCAAACCATTATTAGCTGCGATGAAGGCATAACCCTTTATGGTCAAACGTATTTACTACCAAAGTTCAAATTATTACGTGCACTAGCTGTTGGAAAAGAACAAGGTAAAGAGCAATTCATAATTGAACTTCAAAAGCTAAGTAATGAGTACAATGGTGAAGAGGTAGGAACCAAAGCCGATGAGCTTTTAGCAGCTATAGCTGCCATAGAAAAAGGCGAAGAAGTGGAAGAGGTTGAAGAAGAAGAGGAAGAAGAGTCTCCTTACACTTTTGAACCAAACACTAAACACAACTTTGTTGTTTTACTACCAACAACCAAAGGAAATACACAAGTACTTAAAACCAACATTGCAGATTATAACTTGCAGAATTATCGCTCTTCAGGATTAAAATCTAGAAACCTCGTATTAAAGCAAGATACCCAAATGGTGGCCATTCAAAGTTTTAATGATGCCAAGCTTGCTTTAGACTACAAGTCGAACTTTGATAATAACACCGGAAAGCTATCTTATATTAATCAGAACAATTTCCCACGATTTATCATTTCATATAACAATTATGCTGTGTTTTACCAGCGTAAAGACCTTGAAGAGTATATGAAGTTCTTTAATAAGTACTACAACAACCTCTAATGGGTAACCCTATTACTAAATACCTACCTTTGTGAATCTTTAAACCAATACAATGTTTTCAAAAAGCAAAACAATGGCCAAAGGAAACGAATTCGAAGCCGGATCCAGAAATCATATCGCTCAAGGTACAACCATTAAAGGTGACATTGAGACCGAAGGCGATATCCGTATTGATGGAAATGTAGAAGGCAGCATAACCTCTAAAGGTAAAGTAGTAGTTGGTGGAACCGGAAATATAAAAGGTAACATCAGATGCGTTAACTCCAATATCAGCGGTAAAGTTGAAGGAACCATGCTTGTAAACGAAATGCTTTCAATTACAGCAACAGGTAAGTTTAGCGGTGAAATGACGTACGGAAAAATGTCTGTTGAGCCAGGAGCACTACTAGAAGGTAACTTCACCATTGGAGGTAAGATGAAAGAAATTTCTTCTAATGGAAAAGCCGAAAGACAAGCGGAAAAAACAGCTTAATGATTATGCCCGATATTCGGGATTAGCTATACAAATGGGGGCAATTATAGGTGCTGGCACTTGGCTCGGCACTTATATCGATGGTGCAATGGAAAATGAAACACCCATTTTCACCATCATTCTATCCCTAATCTCTGTAGCTGTTGGATTATATACAAGCCTGAAAGACTTTATTAAGCCAGAATGAAAAAAGATCAAACTGGAATTATTCCGATTACTTTGATGGGAGTTGGATTGTTCATCATCCATTTTTTACTCCAAGATGCGTCTCAGCTTTCTCTCAATCAAATTATAGCCACACACATTTTTATCTACCTCATTTTTTTTCAGTCACTACTTTCAGTTCACTTCATTAAAAAATTCTGGCCTGAATATGTTG
>CAJWSQ010000057.1 GCA_913045895.1 uncultured Flavobacteriales bacterium
CTAACTGCTTGTATTAACTAATTTTTTCTTTTTTTCTTCTTTTATAACATCATTATCAAATCTACTTTTTTTTCGTTTTAACGTTCAAATTTTTATTTTTTACAGGATCTAAAGAACATTATGAATATATGACATCGATTCTCGGCACTGGTCTACCATACGATCCCCGCTACCCATCGATTACTATCAATGCAGCCATCAAACGTCTGCTTGAAGCGGAAGAATCCACACGATTTTGTCGTTCCAACAAAGACGGCCCCTTGCCACACAGCGTCAGAAGAGCAGGACCCTTTGACATTGAACAAAGGCAAAAAAAATTGTACAATCAAAAAAAAGCCCCATCGAATGATGAGGCTTTTAATCAGTTTTAAGAAACTTGCTTATAGGTTTCCATAAGTCTTGCTGTAATATAACATCTGATCAGCAAAATTTGTTGGATATTCAACCTTAATATCTTTTATTTCACCGTTTTCCTCAACTGGAACCAGTTTCGGATTGATGAATCCACCGTAAGGTGCAATACCTAAAGCTTCTGATCTTTCAATAACTTCTTTGTGTAAATCACTATCAACTTGAACTCCGTAATTTTCAACTAAATTTCTTCCAGCTTCGTAGTCACCTTCAGATTTTATGCGTTGAATTTCACGTAATAATTGTCCAAAGAGTTGATGTAGTTTTTCGTAATCATTTATTCTGAAGTAAGTTTTACCATCTTGTTGAACGCGCTCAATTACGTTTTCGTCTTGACCTTTTTCGAATACCCAAGCAGCAACTAATTGACGATTACGCATGTGAGCTTCTTCAATAACTTCACCTGGCTCAATTCTTCTCAATTGAGTCATTAATCCATTACGTATGTAGCTATCATATTCTGCTTTTCCAACCTCTAATGATGGCATCAACCCCAATTCAACCATTTTAGGATCCATTAGGTAATACAAAGCAACCAAGTCGGCACGTCCTTCTTCAAGCGTTGAAGCATAGTTTTTCAATGTTTCTTTAGGAGTACCCACACCTTCATTAAGCTTACCACTAGCATGGCCTACTACTTCGTGTAGTGCTGTGTGTAGTTTTCCAGATAACATTCCGTATTCTTTAGCACGAGCTTTTTCTTCTTCAGTGAGAGCAAACTCATCGGTGTAACCAGTACCAGAAGCACCATCATAAGCAGCTACAATATTCCCTAGAGATACCGATTTTGAACCATGTGTTGCACGAATCCAGTTTGCATTCGGAAGATTAACGCCAATTGGAGTAGAAGGAGAAGCATCACCGGATTCACCAGCAACATTCACCACTTTATAAGTAACGCCAACTACTTTTTCTTTTTTATGCTCATCCATGATCGAAGAATTGTCTTCAAACCATTGCACATTATCCATCAAAACTTTCATACGCTCACTAGCTTCAAAGTCTTTGATTTCAACAATGCTCTCGAATGAACCACGGTATCCAAGTGGATCGTTGTAAACCTCAATAAATGAATTGATGTAGTCGATATCACCTTCAGTAGCTTGTGTCCATGCAATGTTATACTCATCCCATTTTTTCAAATCACCAGTTTGGTAGTATTCAACCAATAATCCAAGAGCATTAGCTTGAGCTTCGTTCTCAGCAACACCTTGAGCTTTTTCTAACCAAGAAATAATTCGTTGAATTGCTGGGCCATACATTCCATTAGCAGACCATGTTTCTTCGTGTAGTTTTCCATCTTCATCACGAACTAATTTAGAATTTAATCCCCAAGAAACGGGTTGTTTATCTTTAGGGTCGATTTTAGCTTTGTAATATTCAACTACTTCTTTTTCAGAAATATCAGGAGAATAAAAGTTAGTTGCAGATGCTAGTAAAAGATCTTTTGAAGGATCTAAGTTTACTTTTTTAGCATCTACAGTAGGATCCATTACTGCAGCTTTCTGCTCATCTGTCAATTCAACACCAGTTTCAGCTAATAATTGATTCAAATAATCAGTGCTAAAAGTAGGGTTGATTTTATTCATCGAGTAGTGGTGATGAATACCATTTGAGAACCAAACTCGTTTAAGGTAAACTTCAAAAGCTTTCCAGTCTTCAGAGTTTTTATCGCCATTGTATGTTGTATAGATGTTCTCTAAAGCCTTTCTAATAGCAATATTGTGTCGGTAATTTTGATCCCAAATGATATCGCGACCTTCGTAACCAGCTTGTATTAAATAATAAACTAGTTTTTTTTGTTGAAGTGATAAATTATCCCATCCTGGAATTTGATATCTAATAAGTTTAAGATCGGCAAACTGCTCAGCTAAGAATTCAAAATCTTCAGTTGAAACTGTTTTTTCTTGCTTTTCTGAATGAGTCTCTTTTGGTTCAGGAGCGTTGCAGGCTAGGAGAGAAGTAGCCATAACCCCTAAAAAGGTTTTATTCCAAATATTCATAGTATAAAATTTGATCTGCCCGAAGGTAATACAAGCATTAATAAAGAAAAAGCCGCATTGGAATTCCAATGCGGCTTTCTAAAATATAATGAGATCAAATGATTATTGAACCACGATACGTTCAGTGTGAATTTGATCGTCTAATTTGATATTAACAAAATAGATTCCTTTACTGAATTCATTTAGATTGATTCTATCAGTAAATTGAGAACCAGTGTTGTTAAACTCTTTATTAACAACAACTTTACCACTGTAATCCATCACTTGAATAGCAATGTTGTTGGCTACGTTGTTTTCAATTTGGATGTTTAATTCACCACTAGTTGGGTTAGGGAACATTTTAACTAGATATTCATTCTCAACACCATCAATACCAACTAAGCCTTCAATGGAAACGGTATCAGTTCCAGTACAACCTTGATCTGATGTAACATTTACCCAAATTGTAGTATCTGATAGAACTTCAACTTGAAGAGAAGAGTTAGTAGAACCATCACTCCACAAGTGATCTCCAGTAGCATTTGAGTTTAAAGTTACAAGAGAAGGAATACCAACAGCTAGGTCATTGCCTAAATTTACATCAGGTGTAGGGTTGTCATAGCCTACAACAACTAAAGTTGTGTCTTGGCAACCATTCACGTCAGTTGCAGTAACCATGTAGGATCCATCAGTTAAATTAAAGTCAGAATCAGAAGTTGATCCATTATCCCAAACAAACGAGTTTGAGCCATTTCCACCTTGAACATCAAGCACAGCTGAACCATTATTATACCCTTCACATGTAGCATTAACTAATTGTCCAACACTTAATACTAATTCGTCAGGATTATAAAGTTCTACAGTATCAATAAATGTACAACCATTGTCATCTGTTAAGATGTAGAAATACGTTCCTCCATCAACATCAACTATTGAGTCTTGGAAAGAACCGTTACTCCAGAAAGGAGAATAAGGAGGTGTTCCTCCAAAATTAGTAGCATAGATAGCTCCATCTTCAACATCATGATATGAAACAGAATCAATTGTAAATGTTGCAAATAACTCAAATGGAGAACTTACTGAGTCTGAAATAGATATTGAGCATCCACCTGCATCAGTAATTGTTACAGTGTAAGTTCCTTGTGTTAATCCTGTTGCAACAGAGTCAGTTAAACCATTTGACCAAGAGTAAGTGTAAGGATATACACCTCCTGAAGGAGCAGTAGAAATTACACCGTCTGTTCCATTATAACAATCATTATTTGCGTCTACAGAAATAGTTGTAGTTAGCAATGTCGGTTCTGTTATTGTGTAGCTAATAGATCCAGTATCGTTGTTTGCATCAGTAATTGTAACAGTATAAGTTCCTGGAGCTAAGTTAGATATTGAATCTGTGGTAGCTCCGTTACTCCATTGGTAAGTGTAAGGAGCAACACCTCCATAAGTATTTGATAAGCTTAATGAACCATCATTTGCACCATTACAAGTAATTGGAGTTTCAGTAACATTCATGTAGTAAGTTCCCCAGAAATTGATATCTACTTTACCATCATCTAGTTGTACACCTGCTAAATTATCTTGAACAACTCCATTGTTATAGGAGCCACCTCCACCGCCAATTGGGCAACATGAACCTCCATTATTAGCAGTACCACCACCTGAGTAACCACCGCCACCACCGCAACGATAGTTATTCCAGCTACTGGTGCCACCACCACCGCCAAAGCCGCCAAAACCTCTTTGGCCACCACCAAGGCCGCCATTTACGAATGCAGTTCCAGCTGCGGTACCTGCACCGTCTCCTAGTAAACCTGCACCTGCATCAGCTGAAGTTGCTTGTTGACCTCCTAAGCCATTTGTTCCTCCAGCACCAATCGTAGATGCACTAGATCCAGCAGCTCCAGCAGTAGTTATTTGCCCATCACATGATGTAGCATAAGAAGTGCTGTGGTTTCCGCCACCGCCACCAGCAACTACTAAAGGAGTGTTGTCTGTATAGGTAACGAATGAACCGCCTCCGCCACCATATTGATGGTTGTAAGTAGTAGCAGGATAATTTAAATAGGGAGGAGCCTCTTGACCAACAAGAATTTTAAGCGTGTCTCCAGCATTAAGGTAGAAAACACCATAAACTTCAGCTCCTCTTCCTCCAAAGTCACCATAACCTTGAGCTCCATAAGCATCAATTGAATAGTATCCATCAGAAGGAACTTCCCAGTATTGAATGCCAGTTGCATCAACTGTTACGTTACCAGATAATGGATTACCTGGTGTGTATTCAGCATTTACTTGTGTTTGGTTAGGGCCTTGGACGCCCGCTGCACCACACGTTGTAAAGTTGTAAACGACTTGAGCATTTACATCATAAAAAACAAAAAGCATGCATAGCAAGCTTAATAAGTAGCCTTTTCTCATAAAGCGATTATTTAAAGTTAAAATAATTAGTAATAATTTACTAAAATCGAAATATATAAAAAATGTCATCAAATATCTAACTCGGACACGTTGAATTTAGGAATAATGAAATAGTTTTACTTAGGAGATGTGATGAGCTTTGTGATTATAATAACCATATATTCAGGGTCTTAAAATGGGTTGTTTTAATTTGTGAATAAGTTTATTCATCAAATTCTAGTTGTCAATTGTTCATGTAGTATTTGCTGAGTATTTCTTAGATCTTTTCAGACCGAATTAGTAGAATAATTTAATGTACTAATTGAGCTAATGAATTATGATTTACAGGGAATGAAATTAGTTATTTTACCAGTGGTTGATTCAAATGCCAAAACAGCTTTGGGTTTGATTACACTTGTTACTTTTGAAAAATAAAGCAGTTAAAAAATATGATTATATCAGTTCTTTCACCAGCTAAGTCTCTTGATTTTGAATCTGAGGTTGACGTTTCAAAAACGACTGAGCCTCGTTTTTTAGATCAAAGTGAGCAGATTGCTAAAAAACTTAAAACTCTTTCCAGAAATAAGCTATCCGATTTAATGAGCATATCCACTCAGTTGGCCGATTTGAATTATGGCCGAAATCAAGAATGGGATGTAGATCATTCAGATAATGCTAAACCATGCTTTTTTGCATTCGATGGAGATGTATATACTGGTTTGGAGGCGTCATCTTTATCTCAACAAAACGTTGATTTTGCTCAAGATCATGTTCGCATCTTAAGTGGACTTTATGGGCTACTCAGACCACTTGATTTAATTCATCCTTACCGGTTAGAGATGGGAACTAAATTGCCTATCGGGAGAAAAAAGAACTTGTATGAGTTTTGGGACGATCAGATTTCATTAAAATTAAATGCAGATTTTGGAGATTCATCTGAGAAGGTGCTTTTGAATTTAGCTTCAAATGAATATTTCAAATCTGTTCAAAAGAAAAAGCTAGATGCTAAAGTCTTAGATGTAGATTTTAAAGATTTTAAAAATGGTAAGTATAAAGTGATTTCGTTCTTTGCCAAAAAAGCAAGGGGAGCTATGGCTCGTTTCCAGATAGAGAATGAGATTAATAAAACAAACGATTTGAAAGGTTTTGATTGGGAAGGCTATACTTTCAACGATAAACTTTCAGAAGAATCTAAATGGGTATTTACCAGAGAAAGTAACTGATATATGAGAGTTGTAGCACAAATAGAGAATCCATACTTTACAGTAACGATACATCAATATAACGATAAGTACATTGTAAAACTAGAAGGAGGTCCAATGGATCAAACCTATAAGTTTCCGACAGATTCCTTCAGAAATGTTGAACAAGTTAAGCAACTAGTCAATGAGCAGTTCACCCAAAACAGTGTAGAAATCCACAAACAAATGATGGAGAATTATAAGTTGTGTGTAGCTAAAATCAAGGAAGATTTCAACTCTTAAGTCAATCGGTTTAAGAAGCGAGCATTATACTGTTAAAATAAGTTAATAGCATTTGAGAATTCAAAAGTCGATGTACATTTGTTCTCAGTAGGTGGTTAGTGGGGGGAGTCACAATGCGTAATGCGGTGGCTCCCTTTTTTTATTTCTTCTCTTTTAACTGCTTGATATTCCATTGGTTTCTAATTGATATTGACTGATTCAAACAATTGAGTCGATAATTTATTCTGTTTTTCTTTTTCTATTTCATTTGTTTGCCTTTAAATTTGTGAACAACAGAGAGAAATCATGTTTACAACTCAAAAACATCATCATCGTCATCATACAACACCCCGATCAATCGGTGCGGTGACGACCTCTCATTGTTAAAACGGAACATTATTTCAATACAACAATATGTAAAGGGCTTACCAAACTGGTAAGCCCTTTTTTTATTCCCAATTTTTTAAATCAATCATGAAAACAAAACTGAAATTAGCCATTCAAAAGAGCGGTAGACTTACCGAAAAAAGCTTGCAACTCCTCTCAGAGTGTGGTATTTCCATTTCTAATGGAAGCCGCTCTTTAATTGCATCAGCTCAATCATTTCCATTAGAAGTGTTATTTCTTCGAGACGATGATATTCCTGAATATGTAGAGAATGGTGTAGCTGATATTGGAATTCTTGGTCAGAATGTAGTTTTAGAAAAAGAGAAATCGGTTCAAGAAATTCGTCAGCTTGGTTTTGCTAAATGTCGTTTGAGTTTGGCAGTTAGAAGAGAAAACAATTACACCAATATTTCAGATCTGAATGGGAAGAAAATTGCGACTACATATCCTAAAATACTAGCTCAGTATTTAGCTGAAAATGGCGTAAATGCCGAAATTGAAACCATTAGTGGAAGTGTAGAAATAGCTCCATCCATTGGATTGGCTGATGCCGTTTGTGATATTGTTAGCACAGGTTCTACACTCTTAATGAATGGATTGAAAGAAGTTGAAAAAGTGATTTCAAGTGAAGCCGTTTTAATTGCTAATGATTCACTTTCTCAGGAGAAACAAGAACTACTCAATCGTTTGCTATTTCGTATAGACGCTGTTAAAACAGCCAAAAACAACAAATACATTCTACTCAATGCTCCCAATGACAAATTGGAGATTTTGTCGAATTTACTTCCAGGGATGGATAGCCCAACCATTATGCCTTTAGCTAAAGAAGGATGGAGCAGTTTACACAGTGTTGTTCCAGAAAATCAGTTTTGGGAAATTATTGATGAGTTAAAAGCCAATGGAGCACAAGGCATTTTGGTTACACCTATTGAAAAGATGATTGTATGAAAAAGTTAATGAATCCACCGCTTAGCATTTGGAATGAACTGATTCAACGTCCAGCTCAGCAAAAGGTCAACAAAACTGCAATTCAAGAAATTTTTGATGAAGTTCAGTCTCGTGGAGATGAAGCTCTGAAAGACTATTCTGCCAAATGGGATAAAGTTAACCGAGAAGAAATTCCAGTATCTCAAACGGAACTTCAAGATTTAGCAAACTCTGTTGATGACCAATTAAAAGCATTCATTCGTCAAGCGATTCAGAATGTAAAAGCCTTTCACAGTAAACAGCAAACAACAACGATTCCTGTTGAGACTTCACCAGGAGTTAGCTGTTGGCGAAAAGCAGTTCCAATAGAATCTGTGGGAATCTACATTCCAGGAGGTACAGCTCCCTTGTTTTCTACTACGTATATGTTGGGAGTTCCTGCAAAATTAGCTGGTTGTATGCGAGTGGTAGTTTGTACTCCCGCACAATCAAATGGTCAAATTGATCCATCGGTAGCTTTTGTTTGTCAGGAGTTAGGTTTAGATGAAGTGTATGCCGTTGGTGGAGCTCAGGCGATAGCAGCATTAACGCTTGGAACTGAATCTATCAAACCTGTTCAGAAGCTATTCGGTCCAGGAAATAGTTGGGTTACAGCAGCCAAAGAATATGCTCAAACATTGGGTGTTGCTATTGATATGCCAGCCGGTCCAAGTGAGGTTTTGATTATTGCCGATGGAAATGCTAATCCAACTTTTGTAGCTGCTGATTTGCTGAGTCAAGCGGAGCACGGAGAGGATAGTCAAGTGGTTTTGGTTTCAGATTCTGATCAACTATTAGAGGCTGTTGAACAAGAAATTCAAAATCAACTTCAAGCATTACCTCGTCAAGAAATTGCGTCTAAATCACTCCAAAACAGCTTGTTGATTTTGGTTAATGATTTAGGTGTAGCAATGCAATTTTCCAATGCATACGCGCCCGAGCACTTGATCTTACAAGTGCAAAATGCCGATGATTTGGCCATGAAAGTAGTCAATGCAGGTTCTGTTTTTATTGGTGAATTCAGTTGTGAAACGGCTGGAGATTATGCAAGCGGAACCAATCACACGTTACCGACTTATGGCTATGCGCGTCAATACAGTGGCGTTTCATTAGACAGTTTTATCCGTCAGATTACTTTCCAAAAAGTATCAGAAGAGGGTATTTCTCAAATGGGAGAAATGTTAGAGCGTTTAGCGGGAGCTGAAGGATTGGACGCACACAAAAACGCGGTGACCGTTCGTTTGAAAGCCATAGGAGAGAAGAAATATGAAAGATCAACTCCAAAACCACGTTTCAATGTTCAGCAATTCAAAGCTTATTCCAGCGCAAGAGATGAGTTTAAAGGTTCTGCTGATGTGTGGTTAGATGCCAATGAAAATCCATTTGATTCAGTGTATAACCGTTATCCAGATCCGCTTCAACGTGAGTTGAAAAGGGCATTAAGTTCTATGTGGAATGTAGAAACAGATCAGTTGTTCTTAGGCAACGGAAGCGATGAAGCCATTGACTTATTGTGTAGAGCTTATGGCGAGCCAAACAAAGACAAAATCTTGGTAACTTCTCCAACTTATGGGATGTATCATGTTTCTGCTGCGTTGCAAGGATTGGAGGTGTTGGATGTTCCATTAAACCTCAATTTTCAACTGGATGTAGCATCAATAATTAATGTTGTCCAAAACGAACGTCCAGCAATTACATTCTTGTGCTCACCGAACAATCCAACTGGAAATACGCTGAATGAAAAAGACATCGAAACTGTACTTCTAGCTTCTAATGGAGTGGTGGTGATTGATGAAGCTTACATTGATTTTGCTGATTCAAAATCGTGGGTTGAGCAGTTAAATCAGTATCCCAACTTAGTAGTTTTAAGAACTTTCAGTAAGGCTAGAGGTTTAGCCGGAATTCGTTTGGGTGCTGCTATTGCAAATCCCGAAATCATTGATGTTCTGAATCGTATCAAACCACCGTATAATGTGAATCAATTGACTCAAGAAAAAGCATTGGATTCAATTTTAACCAACCGATCTTTTGAGATTCAAGTGCAAGAAATCATTGCTGAAAGAGAGAAGTTGATTTCCTTTTTATCTGAGCTGGAAGGCGTTTCTAAGGTGTATCCAAGTGAAGCGAATTTTATTCTGATCAAGACTCCAAAAGCGCAAGAAGTATATCGAAAATTGACAGAAATAGGAATTGTTATTCGAGATCGTTCTTCGCAAATTCCAAATGCATTGCGCATTACCGTTGGTACACCAACCGAGAATCAACAATTAATGAATACCCTCAAAACATTATTGTCATGAAAAAGAAAGTGCTGTTTATAGATCGTGATGGAACCATCATCAAAGAACCTGAAGACGAACAAATTGACTCAATTGATAAATTGGAATTTTTACCTGGAGTATTATCCAATTTGGGTAAAATAGCTCGTGAATTGGATTTTGAATTGGTTATGGTTTCCAATCAAGATGGGCTGGGAACAGATTCTTTCCCAGAAGAGACTTTTTGGCCTGCACACAAAGCCATGATGAAGGCTCTAGATTCAGAGCAAATTCAATTTTCAGATATCTTGATCGACAAGAGTTTTCCAGCTGATAATTTACCCACTCGTAAACCCGGAACGGGAATGTTGAATGCATACATTTATGGGAATTACGATTTAGCAAATAGTTATGTTTTGGGTGACCGATTAAGTGATGTGGAGTTGGCCAAAAACTTAGGTTCTAAATCCATCTTTCTAGGTGATGAACCTTGTGAAGAAGCAACTTTCAAATCGAAAGACTGGAGTGAGATTTATACCTATTTAAAAGGGTTGAGTCGAATTGCAGAGGTGAAACGAACAACCAAAGAGACAGACATTTTTTGTCGTGTGAATTTAGACGGTGGTTCAGCGGAAATCTCAACAGGATTGCACTTTTTCGATCACATGTTAGATCAAATTGCTCGTCACGGAAATATCGGTTTACAGCTTCAAGTTAATGGCGATTTGGAAGTGGATGAACACCACACTATTGAAGATGTGGCTTTGGTTTTGGGTCAAGCCATTCGTGAGGCTTTAGGTAGTAAAAAAGGCATTGCTCGTTACGGATTTTTCTTACCGATGGATGACAGCTCAGCCCAAGTAGGGGTGGATTTTGGCGGAAGACCATTTTTGGTTTTTGATGCTGATTTCAAACGTGAGTATGTAGGTGATTTACCAACTGAGTTGGTGCAACATTTCTTCCGTTCGTTTGCAGATGCCGCTCAGTGTAACATCAACATCAACGTAGCTGGTGAAAACGAACATCACCGCATCGAAGCCATATTTAAAGCTTTTGCCAGAGCCGTTCAAATGGCGGTGAAAATCACCAACGAAGGTAGTTTACCATCAACCAAAGGATTGATATGATAGCCATTATAGATTACGGAGCTGGAAACGTAAAATCGGTTCAAAATGCCTTTGATCGCTTGGGGACAGGAACAATCATAACAGCTGATAAAGAAGTGATTCAATCGGCAGATAAAGTGATATTCCCTGGTGTTGGACATGCTTACTCTGCCATGAAACAGATTCAAGAAAAAGGTTTGGATCAGGTAATTCCCAACTTACAACAACCCGTTTTAGGCATTTGCTTGGGCATGCAATTGATGTGTCGTTTTTCAGAAGAAGGAAATACCAAAGGATTAGGAATTTTCTCAGATCAAGTAGTCCGATTTCAGTTGGAAGAACGTGTTCCGCACATGGGGTGGAATGCCATCGAAAATCAACAAGGTGATTTGTTTGAAGGCATTGAAACAGGAACTGATTTTTACTTCGTACACAGTTATTATGTGCCGACATCAACCTCATCGGTTGCACAAACCAATTATGGAATTTCGTTCACATCTGCTTTGCAGCAAAACAACTTTTATGCTGTTCAATTTCACCCTGAAAAATCAGGTGAATCAGGTGAACGATTATTACTCAACTTCTTAAATATTCAGCCATGAAAATTATACCTGCCATAGATTTAATAAACGGTCTAGCAGTACGCTTAACCAAAGGTGATTTTGACCAAAAAAGAGTTTACAAAAATGATCCAGTACTATTAGCTGAAGAATTCGATGAAGTTGGGTTAAAGTATTTACACGTAGTTGATTTAGATGCGGCTAAAGGTGTTAGTGATAACCTTAATGTGATTGAAAAGATTGCATCCATTCCCAATATTCAGGTAGATGCTGGAGGAGGAATTAAAACCGTTGATCAAGTGTCTAAATTGGTAGATGTTGGAGTGAATCAAGTAACTGTTGGAAGCGTTTCGGTAAAGCAACCTGAGGTGTTTTCTGAAATGGTGAAACGCTATCCAAAACAAGTGATTTTAGCAGCTGATTTTCACGATAATTTCGTGGCTGTACATGGTTGGCAAGAACGATCAAAGCTCACCGTAAATCAATTAATCGATCAATACTTAGATGATGGTTTACAATATGTGATGTGCACAGATATTAGCAAGGATGGAACGCTTTCAGGAGTGAATGTCGATTGGTATGTCGAGAAGCAAAATCAATATCCTCAACTCGAAATTATTGCTAGCGGTGGAGTGAAAGATATCTCCGATTTACAAGTGCTTCAACAGGCAGGAATTAAAGCGACCATTGTTGGAAAAGCTTATTACGAAGGCAATATCACCCTCAAACAACTTACTGAATTATGCTAAAAAAGAGAATTATTCCGTGTTTAGATATCCACAACGGAAGAACGGTTAAAGGTGTCAATTTCGTTAACCTGCGCGATGCTGGAGATCCCATTGAACTAGCTCGTGCTTACGAAGAGCAAGGTGCTGATGAATTGGTTTTTCTCGATATCTCAGCAACCGTTGAGGGCAGAGAAACAATGGTTTATTTGGTTGAAGAATTATCGCGTGAGCTTTCCATTCCATTTACGGTTGGGGGTGGAATCAAATCGGTTGAGCAAGCTAAAAGGTTGTTATTGGCCGGAGCCGATAAAATCAGTGTGAATTCTGCCGCTGTGCGTAGACCAGAATTAATCACCGAACTCAGTGAGCAATTGGGTTCACAAGCAGTTGTTTTAGCTATCGATGCCAAAGAAATTGATGGGAAATACGTAGTGGTTTTAGATGGTGGAAGAACTCCAACCGAAATCGAAATTGGTGCTTGGGCTCGAGAAGCTGAAGAGCGTGGTGCTGGCGAAATCTTGCTAACATCGATGAGCGCTGATGGAACCAAACAAGGTTTTGATATAGCCATGTTGATCTATCTCGAAAAGCATACGCAACTTCCAATCATAGCCTCTGGTGGAGCTGGCGAGAAGAACCATTTTGAAGAAGTATTTTCATTAACCCAAGCTACTGGCGCTTTGGCGGCCAGCGTGTTTCACTTTGGTGAAATTCCCATTCCAGAACTAAAATCCTATTTGAAAGAACAAGAAATTGCAGTAAGATGACGATTAAATTTGATGATAAAGGCCTGGTGCCTGCCATTATACAAGATGCCTCAACCAAAGATGTGCTCATGTTGGGTTACATGAATCAAGAGGCATGGGAAACCACGCAAGAAAAAGGTTTGGTAACGTTTTTCTCACGCTCCAAACAGCGTTTGTGGACTAAAGGAGAAACATCCAACAACTTCTTAGAGTTTGTCTCGGCTGAGATTGATTGTGATAATGACACACTTTTGAT
This sequence comes from uncultured Flavobacteriales bacterium, assembly GCA_913045895.1. Classification (GTDB taxonomy): domain Bacteria; phylum Bacteroidota; class Bacteroidia; order Flavobacteriales_G; family Salibacteraceae; genus UBA6049. Next base: position 13,258 of record CAJWSQ010000057.1, read on the forward strand.
TCAAGCCAACCCAAAAGGGCCAACATGCCATACTGGAACAGATACTTGTTTTGGAAACAAACCAGCTAAAGGGTTTCTGTATGATTTAGAACGTGTTATTGCACAGCGACAAGAATCAGCAGATGAAGAATCATACACGGTGAAATTGCTCAACAAAGGCCCGAAGAAAATTGCCCAAAAAGTACCCCGAAGCTGGAATCAGGTTGAAAAAGCCAAACATATCGGGGCGAATACCCATTTCCCGAATGACAATGACCGGCGCTGTTGCTGCAAAACCGTAAACAATTGCAGTTGTCGCTCCAATGATGATTGAATAAGTCAG
>CAJWSQ010000058.1 GCA_913045895.1 uncultured Flavobacteriales bacterium
TGAAGACTTTCTCACAGCCCAACTCCATCAATAAGCGATCAGCCACAAACTCGATGTACTGACTCATCAACTCACTGTTCATTCCAATCAAACGAACTGGAAGTGCATCTAAAATGAATTCTTTTTCAATTTCAACAGCATCCATGATGATATCGCGCACTTGTTCTTTTGGTAATTGGTGCTTCAAGTGTTGTGTGTACAACAAACAAGCAAAATCGCAGTGCAAACCTTCATCACGAGAAATCAACTCGTTACTGAATGTTAATCCTGGCATCAAACCACGTTTTTTCAACCAGAAAATAGAACAGAATGAGCCACTAAAGAAGATTCCTTCTACCGCTGCGAATGCAACCAAACGCTCAGCAAAAGTTCCTTTATCAATCCAGCGTAAAGCCCATTCCGCTTTTTTCTTCACGCAATCCAATGTTTCGTATGCTTTAAACAAGCCACCTTTTTCAGCCTTGTCTTTGATATAAGTATCAATCAACAAAGAGTATGTTTCGCTGTGGATGTTTTCAATAGCTACTTGAAAACCATAGAAGAATTTGGCTTCTGTATATTGAACTTCGCTCAAGAAGTTTTCAGCTAAGTTTTCGTTTACGATACCATCGCTGGCAGCAAAAAATGCCAAAACGTGTTTGATGAAGTGACGCTCATCATCGTTCAATTTGTTTTCCCAGTCAATTAAATCTGGAGAAAGATCAATTTCTTCTGCTGTCCAAAAACTAGCTTCTGCTTTTTTGTAGAACTGCCAAATATCATCGTGCTCAATCGGGAAAAGTACAAAGCGACCATCGTTGGGTTGAAGAATCGGTTCGTCCTTCTCAACGGATGCATCTCCACCTCTGGTTGTTACACCTACTGCTTCTTCTTTTTGGCTCTCGTTTTTCACTTGATCGTTTGCACTCATAACATGACACTATTTTCAGCTCAGGGCTCGATAAAAAGCCCTAAGAAATTGATTTTCAATACTATAAATTTAACTTTCGGGTAATGAGATGGTTATCGAAATGGAATTATCAGAGCCAGACAGCTGACTTGACTCTTACAAAGAGAGTGAAAACTGACAAGTTCATCAACCCCATTTTTGATGTATTAATTCACAAAACAGCGAAGTTTTACACATTCGCTTAAATAAGTGATTTGTTAAAAAACGAAGCGATTTTTTCTTGGAATCCGCATGAGTAAACGGATTAGCTCTTGTTGATTTTGAACACCCTGAATCAATAGTTAAAAATGACCGGGAGGGGATTATTTGGAATTGTATTTTTCTTTCAATTCTTCCAAAAGATCTAGAACCGTTTTACCAGAATCACCTGAATTCCATCCCTCTTCAATCAGTTTTCTTAAGATGATTAACTTATTTATATCTCCATCCATGATCATATATATTATTCGTTTCTAGCAACCGCAAAAAAACGAGTTGTAACAGATTCTTTAAGTCCAATATACCACCTACGTTTTGTAGCTCCTTCAAGACCGCTATACAACTGATTATAACCTTTAGTGTTTTTCAGTTGATCGAACTGAATAAAAGAATTCTTCAATAAATCAACCTGAGACGTAACACCATCAAAGTGTCTAATTATACGATCATTACCATAAAACGTAACATACGCTTTAACATCTATCTTTTCTGAATCGTCTTTTGTTCCAACTGGCACATACCATACTTTAAATACGGATTCATATAGCTCACCGTAACCTGGAAAAGCTTTGTCCAAACCAAGTTTATTCCATTGATTCGAATTATAAACTAGCTCTATTAAACCATCTGGAATTTCAACTTGCTTTTTGACTTTGGAATCTAGAGTACCCTCCAAGGCTCTGTCGGTTTCAATCCAAGTAGGTGTTGATTTAACTAACCCAAAATACCAGCGTTTTCTATTCTCATGATCTAACCCAGTATACAACGCTTCAAACCCTCTTGTTTTCTCCAAAGAATCTAATGCGATATTACTTCCAGTGATTAATTCATAATCTTTTGGAGTATAATGAATTGGATAGGTATCTTCATAACTACAAACTCCTTTTTCATCTTTCGAGCCTACTTCACAGTACCAAACCTTATACTCTCTATTGTATATCTTCCCATAGCCAGGAAATAAAGAGCCATCTCCGTAGCCAAGTTCAAACCATCTATCAGAGTTTCTAGTAACTAATTCCCATTTACTCTTTTTGAAGGTACTAGGCTGTTTCGGTTTAACTAACTCTTTCTTTGAATTTGACTTACTAGCAAAAAATATAAGCACGGAGATTGCCAGAATAATTAAGAATATGAGCATTTGGTCAGATATTTAGGATTAATCAAGACCAAGTTAAATAAAATCTACTCCCCTCTCTTACTCAGCGCTTCATCAACGGCACACAACTCGTTGTACCAAGCTTCACCGTATTTGTGAATGAGTGGCCCTTTTAAGAATCGGTACACTTTCACATCTAGTTTCATTCCGCAAGAACGAGCTGGGCTGCAGATATCCCATTTATCGTAGTTAACCGCATCAAAATTGCGATACTTCTTAATACGTACTGGATAAAGGTGGCAACTGATGGGTTTGTAGAAATCAATTTTACCATCGTGGTGCGCTTGCTCAATGGCACATTTAGCCGTTCCATCAGCATCAAAGGTTACATAAGCACACTCTTTGTTGTTTACCAAAGGCGTAACCATTTCACCATCCCAGCTGTCTTTTACATAAACGCCTTGTTTCTCAACAGCAGCAATTCCCTCGGCACGCATATAAGGCTTCACCTTCGGGTAAATCTCTTCCATGATTGGCAGTTCCTCCTCACCTAAAGGAGCACCAGAATCGCCTTCAACACAACAGGCGCCTTTGCAAGCAGACAAATCGCACACAAAACGCTTTTCTAACACATCTTCTGAAACCAGTGTATCGCCTATTTCTATCATGCTGCAAATGTAAATCGTATGCGCAACTCACAAATAAAAATTCATATTCAATTAACCTGCAAAATATAATTTGGAGGTCCTCGATTTACGATTCCAAACTATTTGAATTTAAATTCGGTTGCAGTATTTATGCATCCAATTCGTAATTTTAGGTCACTCGAAAAACAAACTTTAGGATATGACAACCGACCCAATTGTAGAAAAATATGCTAAGCACATCATTCCATTAACAATACTTCTTATGCTTATTATGCACATCAATACCAAGAAAATGGAGCGCTCTCCGCTAAGTGTTGAAACCCCTACTACAATTGATTCTGATGCATCTGACGGTTTAAACTAAACCAACGGGCAACTTCGCCACTTTATATTTCATTTCGGTTTACTTTTGCAGCTAATGGTTTGAAGTTTTTGTGCTTCAAACTTTATTCTTTGTGCCAATCGGCATAAACTTGCATTATAATTAAGATTATCAACGCACCATTCGCATGAGTACAACTGGAGATGACAAACTCAAAAAAATCGTATCGCACGCTAAAGAATACGGTTTTGTTTTTCCATCAAGTGAAATATATGACGGCCTAAGTGCTACTTACGACTACGGCCAACTGGGCACCGAATTGAAGAAAAACATCAAGGATTATTGGTGGAAATCAATGGTGCAAATGCACGATAACATTGTGGGTATTGATGCCGCAATTTTCATGCATCCAAAAACTTGGAAAGCCAGTGGACACGTTGATGCTTTCAACGATCCGTTGATTGATAACAAAGACAGTAAAAAACGATACCGTGCCGATGTATTGCTAGAAGAGCACATCGAAAAAATTCGTGGTAAAATCAAAAAAGAAGTTACCAAAGCTGCTAAGCGTTTTGGCGGATCTTTTGAAGAGGCGATGTTTCTAGAAACCAATCCAAAGGTTCAGAAATACAACGACCAAATCAAAATGATTGAAGACCGCATGCGCACGTATCTTGAAAACGAAGATTTGGTAGCGTTGAAGCAACTGATTGAAGAATTGGGCATTACTTGTCCGATTTCAGGCAGCAAAAACTGGACAGATGTGCGTCAGTTCAACTTGATGTTCAGCACCGAGTTGGGTAGCATTGCCGATGACTCAAACAAGATTTATTTACGTCCAGAAACAGCTCAAGGGATTTTCGTGAATTTCTTGAACGTTCAGAAAACGGGACGTATGAAAATACCTTTCGGAATTGCTCAGATTGGTAAGGCTTTCCGTAACGAAATTATCGCACGTCAGTTCATTTTCCGCATGCGCGAGTTTGAACAAATGGAAATGCAATTCTTTGTGAAACCAGGAACTGAAATTGACTGGTACAACACTTGGAAAGAAAGACGCATCAAATGGCACAAAGCTTTAGGTTTTGACGCTAGCAGATACCGCTTCCACGATCACATCAAATTGGCTCACTACGCTAATGCGGCAGCAGATATCGAATTTGATTTCCCAATGGGCTTTAAAGAGTTAGAAGGAATTCACTCTCGTACTGATTTTGATTTATCTGCTCACGAAGAATTGAGCGGTAAGAAAATGCAATACTTCGATCCTGAAGACAACAAGAGCTACGTGCCATTTGTGGTTGAGACTTCAATTGGTTTAGATCGTATGTTCTTGGCTGTAATGAGCAATTCATTGGTTGAAGAGAAATTAGAAGATAATTCAGAGCGTACGGTATTGAACATTCCTGCATTCTTAGCTCCAGTCAAAGCTGCAGTTCTTCCATTAACGAAGAAAGATGGCTTGCCTGAGAAAGCAAATGAGATCATCAACCGATTGAAATTTGATTTCAACTGCCAATACGATGAGAAAGATTCTATTGGTAAGCGTTACCGCAGACAAGATGCCATTGGTACTCCTTTCTGTGTAACGGTAGATCACCAAACATTAGAAGACAACACGGTTACCATTCGCTACCGCGATACCATGGAACAAGAACGTGTTTCTATTGAAGCCTTGGAGAAAATGTTAGACGTAAAAACAAACGTAAAACACGTTTTAGCACAGCTGAACGACTAAGCGTTTGCTTTAGAAATAGAAAAGCGGATTTGAAGTTTCAAGTCCGCTTTTTTTATGCTTTTGATTTTGATGGAAGTATCAATCCAAATCGCTTACACCAATATTCGTACAGAGCGATATTCATAGAAATGAGGATGAAGCCGTAAAACATGTCTTCAATGGGAATGGTGCCTATTCTTCGCGTTGAGAAATCAGCTTCTTTGTACCAAACAACAGGCTCTTCAATACCTGTTCCAGTTAAAATGCCATTCATGAAAAAGAAACCCAACAAAGCGATGGTATACGCCCGATACAACTTGGGCAACCATGTTGGTTTGAGGTAATAATGTAGATATCCAACCCAAACAGCTAACAGTAAAAACGTTGACAAGGAATAAGCTCTTCCGAATAAGGAAACGGCCATTGCTGCTCCAAAAGCCATTAAAAATGTAGAGAATTTGTTGACGTTTTTAGCAAAGAAACCTCCATCTGGGTAGAAGTAATTCACGGAATCGTAAATGAAAACACACACATAGGGCACAACGATAAAAAACAGATACTCGCCCAATGGCAAACCAAACGCTTCAATTCCACTAAGGTATTTTGGATTGAACCCCCAAACGCCCATTTCGGTGAACCAGATGTCCCAAATCAAAAAGAAAATAGCTACCGGAATGATGGATGCAAAAAGCGCTTTGTAGCGTTTATAAAACTGCACTTTTTGCGTTTCAAAACTTCGCAACAGAGGAATGCTCAATACTACTGCATTCAGCCCAAGATATAGCCATTTGGTTTCGAGCATTTAGGCTGTTTTAACTTTTGATTTGCGAGCAGATTCGCGGAAGTATTTAATAGGAACCCAAAGCATTCCAAAACATTCACCACCTTCTTTCTCACGATACTTGTGATGAACATTGTGTGCTTTACGCAAACCTTTGAAGTACGTAGAATTGGCTTTTCTAAACCATTTGAATCGCTGGTGAATAAATACATCGTGCACCATAAAATACGTGAATCCGTAAGCCATGATTCCAAAACCAGCAAAAAAGCGCCAGTCAATTCCGTTGAGAGACCCAAAGAAAATGAGCAACATACTCGGCAAGGCATAAATCACAAAAAACAGATCGTTACGCTCAAAAAAACCGGGTTCTTTTTGGTGATGATCGCGGTGCCAAATCCACAAAAAACCATGCATCACATATTTGTGCGTAAACCAAGCCATAAATTCCATAAAAAGGAATGTGGCAACGAAAATGGCGCTATAGATTATTGCTTGCATGAGTGTGTAAAATTAAGCAGAATTACGTCCACCAATAAATACAACCCAAATCACATTTTGTTCGAAATAAATTTATGAATGAGCCGAAACCAATCCGGTTGCAATTTTAGCCGAAAGCAAACACAGTGGAATTCCACCACCGGGATGCACACTTCCACCGCAGAAATACAACCCTCTAATTTTCTGAGAAAAGTTGGGGTGTCGCCAAAAAGCACTGAAGGCGTTGTTGCTACTTGAGCCATACAATGCACCTTGGTAACTGCTTGTTCTTTGCTCAATCAAACCCGGATGTAAAACCGATTCGTTTTGAATTTTACTTGCTATTTCTTTTTGAAGAATTCGCTCAATTTTTGAGATAATTCTCGATTTAGCAATCAGAATTAATGTTTCCCAATCCATTTCTCCTTTACCCGGAACATTGATCATCACAAACCAATTTTCGCAACCTTCAGGCGCGTCTTGCTTTTCAACTTTACTCGAAATATGAATGTAAACCGTTGGGTCTTCAAACAATTCAAAATCTTCGAAAAGCGATTTAAATTCCTCTTGATATCGATCGCTGAATAGAATGTTGTGAACATCAAGTTCCGGATAAAGACCTTCCATCCCCCAATAAAAAATCAAAGCAGAACTACTTCGCTCTTGCTTTAGAGTACGTTCAGGAGCTTGTTGATTGGGCATCAATTTGCAGTATGTTGGCACTACATCCATATTGCTAAAAACCAAATCGGCAGGGAGTAATTTATCGTCAACAACAATTCCGGTAGCACGATCATTCTCCACTTCAATTTGCTGAACCCGTTGATTCAAATGAAAGGTAACACCTAAATCTTGAGCCAACTTCACCAAAGATTGAGTAATGGAATGCATTCCACCTTTCGGGAAATACGCTCCTTGATTGTGTTCTAAATGCGGAATGATGCTCAACACACCCGGAGCTTTGTATGGATTACTTCCGTTGTAAGTCGCAAATCGGTTAAACAACTGCACCAAATGTGGTTCTTTCAATTTTGATTGATGAACTTGATTCATGGTTGAAGTCAAATTCAATTGATGAACGTGTTTGAAAGCTTCCCAAACTTCAGCTGTGAAATAATTCTTCCAAACGTGTAGAGAGCGTTCTAAAAATACGGGAGCCGTTTTGTTGTAGAGCAACGCACTGTGTTCAAGAAAATCTAAAATCACTTGCTGGTTAACTCCCAACTTGCTTTCCACTTCTTGCGCAAAATCAGTTGGTTTTGCGTGACCGTGAATCACCAAACCATCTTCCCAGAAATAATGACAGGTTTTATCTAATCGTTGATATTCGAAATAATCTAAAGGATTTTTCTCAGCCAATTCAAAAAGCTCATCTACTAAAAAAGGCATGGTGAATAATGATGGCCCAGCATCAAAGCGAAAACCCTCTTGAGCGAAGGCCGTTAATTTGCCACCTAAATAACTGTTCGCCTCATGCACATGCACATCATAACCCTTGGCTGCCAATCGGATACTACTGGCTATTCCTGCAATTCCCGAACCAACAACTCGTGCTAACATGAAGTTTATTTTCTGATTTAGATTGTAAAATTGAGCAGGGTGAAAAACCCGAATAATATGAAATACAATCCGTAGGCTACTTTGTTTTGCTTATCAAAGTCGATGTAGAAATAAATGAGCTGCATCAATAGTGAAACACCAAACCAGCCTACAAAATTTTGAGTAGGAATAATATCCTTTTTCCAATGCCAAAAATCGAAATGTGATGCGATGGGTTCAATCAAAAAATCGATAACAACCATTAATATAGCTGCCAGAAATGCCTGCATATACCAAGGCAATGGAATGTTGTTTGCTGCGGCAGATGAAGCCATCACAACCATAATCCAATTTACTGCAATCATCAATGGAACTCCATCTAGCTTCCAGCCGAGCGTTTCACCGTAATAGTAATTTCCGAAAATGATTTGATAATTCACACCGAGCCATTCGGCAAAGAACCCGATGAACATGACAAGAATAACATCTAACCAAAACCACAGATCCATGTCTTTCTGCACCAACAACATGCCAGTAACAGAAAGCAATAACATACCTGGCGTAAGCAGCTGAAATGTTTCTTGAAATTCTGAATTCAACCCAATAAGCCCAACAATATGCATGATACCTAGAATCGCCAATATGATGTGCGATTTCTCAATAACATTGACTTTGGGCAGAGAAAGGGATTTACTCATACGGTAGTGCTTTCAGCAAACATAAGGAAACTATGTGTGCGCTGGTGACTTGTAATCGCAAGCAGATAATTCAGAATAATCGGGGCGATCAGATACATATTCATGTATGTATTTATCAATGATTTTTCCTTCTCTCAATATAAAAACACCTGGCATTTGCCAGCCATCACCCTGCTCGGGGCCTAGCATGTGTCCTTTTATCAATCCAGCAACAAATCCTCGAATCATTACGCGCAAGCCATAATGCTGTTTAAAAGTTGCTCTGTTTAAGTTGAATGCATGGTATATCTCTAAATTCGGATCGCTGATGCGATGGATATCCTCTAAATGGTATAACCTTAAAAGCTCATCAGCCTGCTTATCTCCTATTTGATGAACAAGCACAATGATTGCGCCCTCATTTTCAATTTCTTCTCTTTTCCTGTGGATATCGGCTAAAGCTTCGCGACAAAATGTACACCCGAAGTGTCGAAGGAATACCAACATCACCTTGTTGCGATCACTCAGCTCTTTGAGCGATTCGCCACGGTTTGTTTGTATGTGCCACCAACTGTTCATGGTAAATGATTTCTAAATAATTAACAATACAAAAGCTGCTCAATCCCAAGTTGTTAAACCAGAATCTAGCAATGGATTTCTAACTTTTTTACAGGTAACGGAGAGAGTGCTTTGGATCAATCTGATCGCATTAGCTAAACTTTAACATCCTTACAAGCTCTTTTGTTTGGCAAAACAAGCAGGATTTTCCTTAATTGAAAATTTTTTGGTTTTGAAAATGGAAAAGCACAATTGGTTTCAATCATAGAATCAATTAATTATAAATTCGAAACCGAATAAAATTCAAACAATCAATCGATATGACTTTGAGCTTACGCTTAGCTTTTGTTTTAACCTTTATTTCAACTGCCTTACTCGCTCAACCTCGATGGGATGCAGCTCGCATTCAGTTAGAGCTTGAAAAATTAAACACAGTTGGTAACGCCATGTATTTGGCTGCTCACCCCGATGACGAAAACACCAAATTGATTGCTTGGTTAGCAAACGAGCAAAAAGTGAGAACTTCATATTTAGCTTTAACTCGTGGTGATGGTGGCCAGAATTTAATTGGTGATGAAAAAGGAGCTTTGTTGGGTTTGATTCGAACACAAGAGCTTCGTGAAGCACGCAAAATTGATGGTGGAGAACAGTTTTTTAGTCGTGCATTGGATTTTGGCTACTCTAAAAATTCTGATGAGACACTTCTAAAATGGAACAAAGACAGCGTGTTATCAGACATGGTAATGACCATCCGAAAATTCAAGCCCGATGTAATTGTTTTACGCTTTCCTCCGAATAATTATGCCGGACATGGTCATCACAGCACCTCAGCAATACTAGCTGAACAAGCTTTTGAGATGGCGGCAGACCCTAATGCGTATCCAACAAGTGCTAAAAAATACGGAACCTGGGAACCTACTCGCATGTTCTTCAACAACTCTTCTTGGTGGGATAAAGACATTGAAAAAAACAGCTATAAATATTTGAAAGTAGATGTTGGGGCTTACAATCCGCTGTTAGGAAAATCATATTCTGAAATTGCTGGAATGAGCCGCTCGCAACACCGTTCACAAGGATTTGGAGCAGCATTGGCAAAAGGATCTCAAATTGAATACTTGGAATTCACCAAAGGCGAAACGGCAACTACTACCCTATTTGAAGGAATAGACTTAAGCTGGAAACGTGTTGAAGGTGGCGAAGCAATCGGAAATGCTATTAACGCAGTTTTAGAGAAATTCAATCCAAACCACCCAGAGACATCCATTGCTGCATTGGTTGAGATTTATACTCAAATTGAAGCCATGCCTGAAAACCAGTACAAAGCATACAAGCTAAAACAAACCAGAGACATTATTGCTGCTTGCGGAGGCTTGTATATTGAGTTATTAAGCGATAAACCACTGGTTACTCCAAGACAACAGTTTGATGCTACCTTACAAGCTGTGGCTCAAAATTCAACCAAATTCTCAATCACAAAAATTGCAGTTGGCGGACAAAAATTCACGTTGATGCAAGATTTGAACAACTCCAACTTTGAGCAAAACATCAACTTGACGGCACCCAATGAAATCACCAATCCATATTGGTTGAATGAGCCTGCACAAAACGATTTGTTTGTAATCAGTAAAAAAGAGTGGCTGGGATTACCACAAAATCCAGCGTTTACATCGGCTGAAGTAACGGTTAAATACAATGACGTCTCCATTACTTATAACATTCCAATTCAATATAAATGGGTTGATAGAGCTTTAGGAGAGTTGCACCGAGAAGTAAATGTTATCCCTACAATTACTGCAACTCCAGATGTAAAAGCATTGGTATTTACAGGATCTGAAACCAAAAAGATATCCGTAAAAGTGGCGGCTCACGAGAAAGATGCTAAATCGTTTACAGTTTCTCCTAATGTTCCACAAGGATGGACAATCACGCCAAAATCAGTTCAAATTGATGAATTGAAAGCAGGTGAAATGGTGGTTGAGCAATTTGAAATCACTCCTCCAAACCGAGTTAACCAAGCTGCTTTAACCTTTCAATTAGCTGGCTCGGTAATGCCTGCAAAAGCGAAAGACTTGATTGAAATAGCCTATCCACATATTGAAACGCAAGTGGTGATGCCAGATGCACAAGTGCAATTGGTTTCTGCTCCAGCAAAAGTGATTGGACAAAACGTGGGTTACATCATGGGTGCTGGAGATGAAGTTCCTGCGGCTATTGAGCAATTGGGATTGACTGTAAATTTCATCGACATTAAATCTGCCAATTTAGAAACGCTAAAAGCAAATGATGCCGTTGTAATTGGCGTTCGTGCTTACAACGTACTAAAAGAACTTCCAGCATTTCAATCGGTGTTGAATCAATACATTGAAGAAGGCGGACATGTGGTTGTTCAATACAATACCAATCGTGGTTTATTAACCGAAAAAGTGGGGCCTTATCCGTTGCACATTTCATACAACCGTGTAACTGTTGAAGAAGCTGAAGCTACTTTATTAGATCCGAAACATGCTTTATTCAAAAAACCCAATGAAATTACCGATGTTGATTTCAACAACTGGGTACAAGAGCGCGGTTTGTATTTTGCCGATGAGTGGGATGAAAATTACACGCCACTTATTTCGTGGAACGATCCAGGTGAAGAACCAATGAAAGGAAGTTTATTGGTGGCACACTACGGCAAGGGAAGTTACATTTTCACCGGAATTTCATTCTTTAGAGAATTACCTGCTGGAGTTCCTGGCGCATACCGACTTTGGGCAAACATCATCAGTTACAGACAACCGAAAGATGGAAAATAAATCACCGCTTGGTAGCTGGAATAGGCTTTACGCACTGGTTTTATTTTTACTAGTGCTCCAAATTGTGGTGTACTATTTCATCTCAGAACAATACTGAAAAACAGCATTGCATGGATATTATTGATTGGATTGTACTCTTAGGAACTCTCATTGCTATTGTGGCTTACGGAACCTGGAAAACCAGACAGCAAGCCGACATGAGCAGTTATCTGAAGGGCGACAATCAAATGAAATGGTGGACGATTGGGCTTTCAATCATGGCAACACAAGCTAGCGCCATTACTTTTTTATCAACTCCGGGGCAAGCTTATGAAAATGGAATGGGATTCGTGCAATTCTATTTTGGTTTGCCGTTGGCTGTTATCGTTATTTCGGCTGTTATCATTCCGATTTATTACAAACTCAACGTATACACAGCCTACGAATATTTAGAAAACCGATTTGATATTCGGGTTCGATTATTGACCGCTTTCTTGTTTTTGATTTCACGCGGATTAGCAGCTGGAATCACTATTTACGCTCCTGCAATTGTGTTGAGCACCTTGTTAGAATGGAACCTCACATTCACCAATTTACTGGTAGGTGTTTTGGTTATCATCTACACCGTGAGTGGTGGAACACGAGCTGTTAGCATTACCCAGAAATGGCAGATGGCTGTGATTTTCATCGGGATGTTCATTGCCTTCTTTTTGATTTTAAGCTATTTGCCTGAAAATTTAGCCTTTGGCGATGCTATTGATATTGCCGGTTATATGGGCAAGATGGAGATTGTTGATACTACACTCGACCTCAACAACCGCTACACCATTTGGACAGGTATTTTGGGTGGGTTCTTCCTCTCGCTATCTTACTTCGGAACCGATCAATCGCAAGTGCAGCGCTACTTGGGTGGTAAAAGCATTTCTGAAAGCCGATTAGGTTTGCTTTTCAATGGAATCTTAAAAGTACCGATGCAGTTTTTCATTCTGTTTGTTGGGGTGATGGTTTTTGTGTTTTATCAATTCAATGAGCCGCCAGCATTCTTTAATCAACCGGGAATTAACAGAGCAAAAGAAACTAAATACGCAGGTGATTTAAATCGATTGGAAGAGCAATATTCTGTTCATTTCAACGAGAAAAAAGCAGCACTAGAAAACTACATTTCTGCGACAAACGAAGACACCAAAAATAACTGGTTAGCTACTGCAAAAGATCAAAGCGATCAAGGAGAAGCAGTAAGAGATGAAATATTATCTTTAATAAAGACTACCTCAATTGATATTTTCAAAATTCCCAGGAAAAACTATTTTATGGGTAAGTGGATAAAACACTCGGGCTGGTATCCAAACTATAGACAGCCTCAACTATTTAGATCTGAAAAAATGTCTTATGATTCTATGCCAGTTCATGAAGGCTATATAAGTCATAGTGATAAAAAAATTGGTGTTCTTAAAAATAATATATGGCAGTTTCCCTTTAAAAATACTGAAGAAGTAATTTATAAAGCAAATCGGTACTCCACTCTTGGTGTGTCAAAACTACAAGACAGAGGAATAAATGGTAGCGTTCTTAAAGGCTTTATTCATGGTAGCTGGTCATTTATAAAACATTACATTTTTAAACTTGGTTTTTTAGATGGTAGTGCGGGATTTGTTATAGCCTTTGGAAACTTTGAAGGAACTTTTTATCGTTATGTAAAGTTATCAGAAGTTCAAGCTGATTGGAAGCCACCAAAATCAAATATAATACAAAAAAATTAATA